>JAOUIC010000484.1 GCA_029884275.1 Gemmatimonadota bacterium
CTGGGGTTGATCGTGTTGGTGCTCACCAGCGTGCGTTCTCGGTTTTCCCTGGCCCACGCGATGGCGGGGATCAGGTACGCGAACGACTTCCCCACGCCGGTTCCGGCTTCGAGCAACAGCACGCCGCCGTCGTTGTAGCCGTCGGCGATATACGCCGCCATGTCCCGCTGGCTGGGGCGATCCTCGTACTGGCCGAGGGCGCGCGCCACCGCGCCCTCATACCCCAGCTCCGCCACCACCGACAACGGGTCCAGCCGGTTCACCTGGCGCGCGCGCGGCACCTCGACGACCACGTAGAGCTCGCTCGCCGCGTTGTTCACGATGCCGAACCCGACCCCCTCGTCGTGGAGCCGCGCGGCGACGTTCAGGTCGGCCATCGACGGCTCGAGCGACCCGCCCGGGTGGTTGTGGAGCAGCATCTCCCCGCGCGCCGCGACCCCGGGCAGCGCCAGGACGCGGTCCACCGTTCCCCGGGCGACCGATCGCGCCCGCACCACCTGGCCGCTCTCATCGATCACCGCGACGAACGACACCTCCCGCCCCCCCGCGGCCGCGATCTCCGCGGCCAGATACCGCCGCACCTCGTCGACCAGGCGGGACATCGGGCTCAGGTCTTGAGCTCGCGCTTCTTCGCGGCTGGGAAGAGCACGTTGTTGAGGATCAGGCGATACCCCGGTGAATGGGGATGGAGCGAAAGGTCGGTCGGGGCGTCGCCGATCTGGTGCTGCGGATCCTCCGGATCGTGGCCACCGTAGAAGGTCCAGGTCCCGCGGCCCAGCTCCCCATGGAGGTACTTGGCCCATGCGGCACCCGGCTCATCCGCCAGCAGCGTGACCCCCGGCTTGATGGTCCGCCGGGTGAATGACGTGGTGAGCCCGTAGAAATCGGGAATCACGTCGCGGTGGCTCTGCACCAGCATGGTCGGGACCGGGTCGATCTTGGCGCTGAAGTTGAACAGGCGGAACGCGCCCAGCGGCTGGCGCCGGTCGATCCGGTTGACCTGGTGCCCGTCGATGTCGGAAAACGCGGGCACCGTGGGCGACTGCTCGAGCCGGGCGCCCTGGAACGCCAGCGACTGCGCCCAGTCCATCCGGCTGCCCGCGTCCGGGTCCATCGGCGTCCCGTCCGCGTAGCTCGCCGCGATGTCTGTGGCCCCGCTCGCCAGCGCCAGGTCGAGGGTCTCCGTCGCGGTGCACATGGCGAACACAAACCCTCCCCCATCCACGAACTCCCGGATCCGGCGGGCCACCGCCCGCTTGGCCGCCGGCACGCTGGGGAAGCCGAGCTGCTTCGCCATCGCCTGGTTGCGCTGCACCATGTCCACCAGCCAGGGTGCTCCGGCATAGTTGAGGTAGAACTTGGAGTACTGGCCGGTGAAGTCCTCATGATGCAGGTGGAGCCAGTCGTGGCCCGCCAGGCCGCGGCCGAGCATCTCCGCATCCCAGACCTTCTCGAACCGTATCCCCGCGTACACCAGCGCCATGGTCACGGCATCGTCCCAGGGCGACGCATTGGGGGGAGCATACACCGCCACCCGTGGCGCCTTCTCCAGCGGGATGGCGTCCATGTTGGCCTGCTGGATCTCGGCCCGGATGTCGGTCACGGCCCCGTCGCCAATCGGTTCCAGCGCGACACCCGAAAGCGCCGCGTCCCGCGTGGTGGCCAGCCCCCCGGGAAGGAGGAAGGCGCCCCCACGATAGTTGAGCAGCCACTCAGCGCGCTCGCCCCGCTCCAGGGCCCGGAAGGTCAGGCCATAGGCCTTGAGATGGTCGGTCTGGGCGTCATCCATGGGGACCAGCGCCCAGGTCGCCGACCGCGCGCGGGCACCGGGCAGGGAGAGCGCCGCCATGCCGATTCCGGCGGTCCGCAGGAATTCCCGGCGCCTCATGTGCTGGGGGGGATCGTGTTGCGGATCGCGTCGAGCAGTCGGCGCGCCTGCGGAACCAGCGCGCTGGCAGGATACTCGAGCACCAGTCGCTCGAGCTCAGTCACCGCCGCCTGCGATCGACCGGTGGCGGAGAGCAATCGCCCCAGTTCGAGCAGCGCCGCCGACGAGGCGCCTGGCGCCGAGGGGTGAATAGCTGCGCGAAGCAGTCGCTCAGCCTCGAGCGTCCGGCCGGCGGCGGCGTACAGCTCACCGGAGCGCTCCAGCATCTCGGCGCCGCCCCGGTCGATGGGCACTCGAGCCGACGCGGAATCGAAGGTGCTGGCCGCGCCGAGGGTGTCGCCCCGGGCGAGCCGCTGGAACGCCCGGCCGAGGATCGGCAGGGAGTCATCCTCGATTCGCTGCAGCATGGCGAGCACGGAGGCGCGATAGGTCGCCTCGGCCCGGGTGCCCGCGAAGGGCCCCGCCAGCCGCCAGTGTTCCACGGCCGCAGTGAGTTCCCCGCCGTACAGTGCGATCCACCCCTGCAGCGCGCTGG
>JAOUIC010000033.1 GCA_029884275.1 Gemmatimonadota bacterium
TACCGCCGCCAGCGCCGCGGCGGGCGCGGCCTGCAGGGTGCCACGACCAAGGAAGAGGACTGGATCGAACACCTGTTCATCGCCAGCACGCACGACTACCTCATGTTCTTCACCGACACGGGGCAGATCTACTGGCTCAAGGTGCACGAGATCCCGCAGGGGGGCCGGGCCAGCCGCGGCAAGCCGGTGGTGAACTGCATCGCGATCAAGCCCACCGAGCGAATCGCCGCCACCGTCGCGGTGCGCGAGTTCTCGGCGGAGCAGTCGCTGATCTTCGCCACCCGGCAGGGGACGGTGAAGAAGACCAGTCTCGCCGAGTTCGGGAACGTGCGCAGCAGCGGCATCCGGGCGATCAACGTCGAGGACGGGGACGAGCTGATCGACGTCCAGCTCTGTGATCCCTCGAGCGACATCGTGCTGGCCACGGCGGACGGCATGAGCATCCGCTTCCACCAGGGCGACGTCCGCGAGATGGGCCGGGTCACCACCGGCGTGAAGGGGATCGAGCTCGAGAAGGACGACCGGGTGATCGGGATGGTCGTCATCCGCCGGGACGCCACGCTCCTGGTGGTGAGCGAGAAGGGCTTCGGCAAGCGCTCCGAGCTGTCCGACTACCGGGTCCAGCGGCGGGGCGGCAAGGGCATCATCACCCTGAAGCGCACCGACAAGACCGGTGGTGTCATCGCCCTCAAGGAGGTCCAGCCGGACGACGAGCTGATGCTGATCACGCGTCACGGAGTGATCATCCGCCTCCCGGTGGACTCCATCCGGGTGATCAGCCGCAACACGCAGGGCGTCAGGGTGATGAATCTGGACGCCGGCGACACGGTGGTGGATGTGGCCCGGGTGGTGAAGGAGGAAGACGAGGGCGCCGAGCAGGCGCTGCCCGCCGGCGACGGCGACGGCGACGGCGACGCCGAGTGAGCGAGACCGGGATCTCGCTCGAGTCGATGCGGCTGGCGGCGCGCCAGCTGGCGGGCATCGCCTGGCGGACGCCGCTGGTCGAGACCGTGGCCCTCGGCGCCGAGGTGGGTGTGCCGGTGTCGCTCAAGTGCGAACACCTGCAGCCGGTCGGCGCGTTCAAGATCCGCGGGGCCTACACCGCCGTTGCCCGTCTGGCCCCTGACGTCCGCCGGCAGGGCGTGGTGACATCATCCAGCGGCAACCACGGCCTGGCCCTCGCATGGGTGGCGCGGCATTTCGGCGTCCGCTGTGTCGTGGTCATGCCGGAGTCGGCGCCCGGGGTGAAATCCCGGGGCGTCGCGGGCTTCGGCGGCGAGGTGGTCTTCGCCGGCAAGACCCGCTCCCCGGAGCAGGGTGCCCGCGCCGCGGAGATCGCGCGAGTCGAGGGCCTCGTCATGGTGCCGCCATTCGACCATCCCGACGTCGTCGCGGGACAGGCGACGTGTGGCCTCGAGATCATCGAGCAGGCGCCCGCGCTCGCTGCCGTACTGGTGCCAGTCGGGGGCGGAGGCCTGCTTGCCGGCATCGCGGCGGCGATGGCCGCCCTGCGTCCGGAGGTCGAGGTGATCGGGGTGGAGCCGGCGGGAGCGCCCAAGCTCTCCGCTGCGCTCCGGGCGGGTGCGCCGGTCGAACTGGGCGAGACCAGTTCCCTCGCCGACGGCCTGCTCACCCGTTCCGTGGGGGCCACCCCGTGGACGGTCATCCGGGAGCGGGTGCGCCGCGCGGTGCAGGTGAGCGATGAAGACCTCCGCCTTGCGGTCCGCCACCTCTGGCACCGGCAGGGCCTCCGGGTCGAGCCTTCCGGAGCGGCGTCGGCGGCGGCGCTGCTCGCCGGCAAGGTCAAACCCGCCGGCCCCGTGGTGGCGGTCCTGAGCGGCGGCAACGTGGACCCGGACCTGTTCGCGGGGTTCATTCAGCCATGAGTCTGGCACCCAGAATCCTCGTCGCCGATGACGACCAGGCGCTGACCCGCACCCTGTCGTGGATTCTCAAGACCAACGGCTACGAGTGCATCCCGCACCACACCGGTGACGGACTGGTTGAGCGGCTGCGCGCCGATCCCTACGATCTGCTGCTGCTCGACATCATGCTGCCGGGAGCCGATGGCCTGCAGATCCTGGCGCAGCTCAAGCAGGACCCACGGCTTCGCGACCTGCCGGTGCTGGTGATTTCCTCCGTGCCACCCGAAGAGGCCACGGTGCGCGCCCTGGGTCTCGGGGCAGTGGATTTCGTGTCCAAGCCCTTCAGGGTCCGCGAGCTTCTGGCGCGGCTGAAGACGCACCTGCGGGCCGGGCGCGAGCTCAACCAGGCCAGGGCGGAGGCCCGCAGCCGGTCGGAGATGGTCGAGATTCTCCAGGAGATCACCGCCACGCTCAAACCGGAGGAGATCTACGACATCCTGACGCGCCGCATCGCCCGGGCGCTCAAGATCTCCCGGTGTTCCCTGATCTTCGCGGCTCCGGGTGACGACCAGGCGGTCGTCGTGGCCGCCTACGAGAACCCGGTCCTGCGGAACCTCCCAGTGAGCCTGTCGCGGTATCCCGAGGTCCGGCGGGCGGTGGAATCGGGGGGGACGGTCCTGGTCACGGACGTCGCCACCGACCCGCTCTACTCCACCACGCGAGCCGAGTGGGAGCGGGAAGGGCGCGCGGTGCCCACCCGCTCCGCGATCGCGATCCCCTTCGCCCTCAGGGACCGGCGGACCGGTATCTTCTTCCTCAGGACCACCGCTGAGGACACCCCGCTGAACGCCACCGATATGGCCTTTGCCGAGCAGGTCACCCGGGCCGCTGCGCAGGCGCTCGAAAAGGCGTATGATCTCGAGAACGCCGTGCTGGGGCGGGAGGAGATGAAGGCGCTGGCGGAGACCGACCCGTTGACCGGGGCCTTCAACCGGCGGGCGCTCACGGATAGACTGGTCCAGGAGGTGGAGCGCTCGAGCCGGTACCAGACCGCGCTCTCCTGTCTCATGATTGACGTCGACGGCTTCAAGCAGATCAACGACGCGCATGGTCACCTCGCCGGCGACGCGGTGCTCCGGGACCTGGGCGCTCTGCTCCGGGCGGCGATCCGCTCGGTGGACGTGGTGGCGAGGTATGGTGGGGAGGAGTTCATGGTGCTGCTCCCCGAGACCGACAGGGCCGGGGCCCGGGTGTTCGCCGAGCGGCTGCGCCAGAAGGTCGCGGGCACCGCGTTCGGCACACCCGAGCGGCCGGTTCATGCCACGGTGAGCATCGGCATCTCCACCTACCCGGACGAACGGGTCGGCGACGGCGAGGGCCTCATCCAGGTCGCCGACCAGAACCTCTACAAGGCCAAGCTCGACGGCCGTAACCGGTACCGCGATTGAGCACGCGCCGCTGTCCCCGCTGCCAGCGAACCTACGCTGATCCGGCGCGGTTCTGCCCCCAGGACGGAAGCCCCCTGATGGACGTCGGCGGAGCCGCTCCGGCGCCCAGGCCCGTGCCCAAGGCCGACGACCCGCGCAAGAATACCACCGTGGGTCTCCGGACCATGGTACGGCAGGCGGCGCAGGAGCGCGGGCCCGGCATGGAGCGGGTCTCCCAGCTGGTGGGGCAGATTCTCGACCAGCGCTACGAGGTGCTGAAGCGACTGGGCGAGGGCGGGATGTCCTTCGTCTATATCGCGCGCGAAGTGAGCGGGGAAGAAACGGTTGCGATCAAGGTCCTGTCGCCCAAGCTGCGCGAGGACAAGAACTCGGTGGAGCGGCTGCGGCGCGAGGCGGGCCTCGCCATGCGCCTCGATCATCCCAACGTCTGTCGCATCCTCCGGCTCGGCGAGACCGAGGAAGGCCTGATCTACCTCGTCATGCCGTACCTGCCCGGGGAGCTCCTGGCCGACAAGGAGGTTCGCGAGGGGGCGCTGCCGCTCGAGACGGGCATTCCCCTGCTGGTCCAGATGGCGCAGGGACTGCAGCACGCCCACGACCTCCAGATCGTCCACCGTGACCTCAAGCCCGAGAACATCATGCTGGTCCCCGACGAGAAGGGGCCCGGGGGCCTGCGGGCGGTGGTGATGGACTTCGGCCTCGCCAAGGAGCGGCGCCAGGAGCCGGAGGTCGCCAAGCTGACCGCGACCGGGATCGTGCTGGGCACGCCGGAGTTCATGAGCCCGGAGCAGATCCGGGGCAAGCCGATCGACGCCCGGAGCGACATCTACGCGCTCTCCATCCTCGCCTTCGAGATGTTCACCGGGCAGCTCCCCTTCGCGGGAAGGACCGCGCAGGAGATGATGATCGCCCGGCTCAAGGGCAAGCCGCGCCTGCTGCGCGAGGTCAGGCCCGACCTCCCCGCGAAGCTGGAAGCGGCCCTGGCGAAAGGCATGTCGCTGGATCCGAATGAGCGATATCCCAGCATGACCGCCTTCGCGGATGCGCTGATCGGGGCAGAGGAGACCGGCGTGTTCGCGCGGCTCTTCGGGCGGTGAACCGGTGACCGGGAGACGGAGCATGCGGCGAGGGGCGGTCTCGACCGGGGTGCTGGTGGTTGCCGGCGTTCTGGCCGGTGTCATCGGCGCCTGGTGGGTCGGGGGGGCACGGGCGGGGCAGCTCGCCATGCCCACGACCCACGGTGAGTGGGTCTTCATCCCGGCCGGCGCGGGAGACAGCATGCGTGCCTACGTCGCCTATCCCGAGCGGAAGGACAAGGCGCCGGCGGTCATCGTCATCCACGAGATCTTCGGGCTTACCGACTGGGAGCCGACCGTGGCCGACCGCCTGGCCGGCTCGGGATACGTGGCCATCGTCCCCGACCTGCTCTCGCCCCGGTTCGGTATCACCCCGCCCTCACCCGACTCGGGCCGCAAGCTCACCGCGCTCTTGACACCCGACGAAGTGAACACCGTGCTGGACACCGTCTTCGGTTACCTCAACCGGCTGCCGGCCGTGCGCGCCGGCCAGGTCGCCACCATCGGGTTCTGCTGGGGCGGGGCGCGGAGTTTCCGCTATGCCGCGGCCAACCCCGCACTCAAGGCCGCGATCGTCTGCTACGGCTCGGCTCCCGACTCCAGCCTCATGGGCGGCATCCGCGCCCGGGTGCTCGGTGTGTATGGCGAGGATGATGCGCGTATCAACGCCGCCCTGCCCGACGTCACCCGCCAGATGCAGGCGGCCGGCGCCAGCTTCCGCTCCGAGATCTACCCCGGCACCGGGCATGGCTTCCTCAAGCCGGGCCGGCGTGGCTCTGACGGCCCCTCCGTCGGCCAGGCATGGGCCGCCATCTCGGCCTTTCTGGCCGAGACCATCGGCTCCTGAGGGGCGCGGGATGATCCTCCACGTCGTGGCGTTCCGGTTCCGGCCGGACACCGCGGACGCGCTGGTCGAAGGAGCCGGCGCCGCCCTGCTGGCCATGAAAGGCCGCGTCCCCGACATCCGTGAGATCAACTGGACCCGGAACCTTGCCCCCGGGGCGGACGACTACTCTCACGTGCTCACCGTGCTCCTCGACGACATGGCCGCCGTCGAGCGCTACGCCGCCCATCCGGTCCACCAGCGCGTCGTGGCCGAGGTGCTGGCGCCGATCCGGGAGGCGCGGCTGGCGCTCGACTTCGAGGTTCCCTCTCTCCGCTAGGTCTTCGCCGCCATGATCCTTGGCCTCCTGCTCGCGCTCCAGGGCCCGCTCGCCGTGCGCCCTGACACCATCCGGCCGCACCACGACGCGCTGCATCACGACATTACCATCCTCCTCGGTGACACGGGGACGCACATCGTCGGTGTCGTGCAGACCACCTGGCGGCTCGCCTCGGCGGAGCCGGTCGAGGTCGCGCTGGACCCGGCATTCCGGGTGGTCCGGGTGCTGACCGACGGCGAAGGGGAACGGCGGCTGGCCCGCATCACTTTCGCCGTCAATCCTGGCGGCGGGGTGTACATCCCGCACAAGAAGCAGGCGGGGGACACGCTCAAGACCTCGATCCGGTACCACGGGCCGGTGGCCGACGGTCTGATCATACGAACTGATGCGAGCGGGCGGCGGAGTGCATTTGCCGACAACTGGCCGGACCGCGCCCACCGCTGGCTCCCGCTGGTGGACCATCCCAGCGACAAGGCCACGGTCGCCCTGCACATCGAGGTGCCCCCCGGCATGCAGGTCATCGGCAACGGCGTCCGAAGTCGGGTGGACACCCTGCCGCGGGGGCGGACGATGTGGCACTTCGAGCTGGATCAGCCGATTCCTCCGTACGGCATCGTCTTCGGGGCCGGGAGGCTCACCACCACGGCGCTTTGTGAGGCGGCTTGCACGGTGAAATGTGTCCCGGTGGACATCGTGACCTATCCGGAGGACTCTGCCTGGGCGCTGGAGGGACCCTTCCGCCGGTCCCGCGACATGGTCGAGTACTTCAGCGCCCTGGTCGGCCCCTTTCCCTACGACCGGCTCTCGCACGTCCAGTCCACCACGATCTTCGGGGGAGCCGAGAACCCGACCGTGGTCTTCTATGACGAGAAGGCCTACCGGAACCAGCGGTTGGGCGAGCAGACCGTCGCCCATGAGACGGCCCACCAGTGGTTCGGCGACGCGGTGACCGAGGCGGACTGGCACCACCTGTGGCTGTCGGAGGGCTTCGCGACCTACTACGCGGCGCTCTGGATCCGCCAGGCCGATGGCGACAGCGCCTTCCGCGCCGTCATGGCCCGCAATGCCCAGAGCGTCATGAAGTCCGACGCCACCATGCGCCCGATTCTCGACACTCTCGCCACCGACCTGATGGGGCTGCTCAACAGCAACAACTACCCCAAGGGCGCCTGGGTGCTGCACTCCCTGAGGGGTGTGGTGGGTGATTCGGCCTACCATCGCGGCATCAGGGAGTGGTATGGCCGATACCGCCACGCCACGGCGCTCTCCTCGGACTTCGCCGCCGTCATGGCTGAGGCCGCCGATGCCGATCTGACCTGGTATTTCGAGCAAGCCCTGCTCCGGCCGGGGTACCCGCGCCTCGAAGTGCGCTGGCGGAGGAAGGGACGGGACCTGCGGCTCGACTTGCGCCAGGTGCAGCCCGCGGAGTGGGGCATCCGGCGACTGCCGGGACTGGAGCTCGAGGTGGACGGCCGCCGGGTGGTGGTGGACGTCACCGGGGCGGAGACCTCCGTGACGCTCGCTGGAGTGCGCGGAGACCCGAAGTCCATCCGGGTGGACCCCGACGGCTGGTGGCTGATGGAGTCCACGGTGGAGAAGTCGCGATGAGGCTGGCCGTCGCCGCCGTCCTGCTGGCAGGTGCCTGCCGCGGTACGCTGTCGCCACTCTCCAACAAGCTCGAGATCGGCCAGGAGTCGTACATCGTCTTCGCCGCCGATGGCGAGGACGGGATGGGCGACCTCTTCGCCTCCGCTCCCCTTGGGGGGACGGCCTGGCAGATCACCTTCAGCCGGGTGGACGAGCGGTTTCCGTCACTGTCGCCCGATGGCGTGATGCTGGCCTTCGATCGCGGGCGCAGCCCCGATGACACCGCCACGCGAAGCGTCGTGGCCATGAATCTCCTGAACGGCGCCGAGCGGCAGGTCGTCGCGCCGGGTGTGCTGCGGCCGCAGGCGATCGGCTGGTCGGCCGACGGCCGCCGGATCGTGGTGCGCGGGGAGTCGGGCGTCCTCACGGTCCCAGCCCCGCCCGAGCGGGGTGAGCCATCAGCGGCATCCGCCGAGGATGCCGCCCGACTGACGGTGAGGGTGGGGGAGCCGCCCACCGCGGAGGCACGGGCCTGTTCCGCCGGTGCGGGCGTCTGTGTGGTGCTGCCGGATGGCGTGGAAGTGACACTCGACAGCCTCGCGGGGTCGCCTGTGGCGTGGTACGGCGACTCGGTGGCCTATCTCCGGTCGGGCGGCTGGGTGGTCCATCCGCTGGCGGGCGGGCACACGCGGCTGCTCAAATGGGACAGGAACGTCGCCAACCCGCGCTCGCTTACCCGGTTCCACGCGCCGCGATAGCGTTCCACGCGGCCTCGATCACCAGGGGAATGGACGGAGAGTCCCGCTCCCACTCGCCGGTCACCACCTGCTCGACGACGTGACGGACCACCACGTACCAGACCGAGGCCCACAGCTCCGCGGGGCCCGTCCGGACCAGGCCATCGGCCTTGCCGGTGGCGATCAGATGCGAGAGACCGGCGTGCAGTCTCATCCGGCGCTCGAGCGATTCCCTGCCGAGACTCTCGAGGAAGTCCTCCCGGATCAGCAATCGGGCCCGGGCGGGGTTTCGCGCCGCCTCCGTCACCAGGCTCTGGGCGAAGTGCGCCAGCCGCTCCGGCACCCTCCGCACCCTGTCGCTCTCGAGGTCCACGAGCAGGCCGATGGCCCAGTCGTAGGACTGGCGGCACACCTCGTCGAGCAGCTGTTCCTTGCCCTTGAAATGCCGATAGATCGTCCCCTCGGCTACGCCGGCGCGTTCCGCCAGCATCGGTGTCGTGGTCCTGTGGAATCCGAGGGTGGAATAGAGCTCCTCGCCTGCACGAACCAGGCGGGCCCGCGTCGCGGCGCTGTCGTGGGGGAAGCTCGGCATGGCCCGGAATCTATTCTGTGATACCGGTATGAAATTTCCGGAGCTCTGGCAGGCCGCCGCGCTCCCGGCGTCGGTCGCCTGGCGAGCGCGGCGTCAGTCGCGGCTCACCACGACCACCCCGACCAGGTGCTGAACTGGAACCCGTCGGGCCCGCCGCCGAAGTTGAAGGTCCAGATGAACGTCCGCAGGATCCGGATCGCCAGCCCGCCGCCACCGCCCCCGCTCAAGTCCTCGGTCGTCAGCCGGAAATCCTCCCCCTCGAACACCCTGCCGGCATCGGCGAACCCGAACAGCGTGAACGCGCCGAGGTCGCCGAGATTGAGCAGGTCGTGCCGCAGTTCGGCGCCGGTGAACAGAACGCCCTGGCCGGCGAACCGCTGGAAGGGAAGCCCGCGATTGGAGGTGACGCCACCGAGCACGCTGAGTTCGGTCTCCCAGAGTGGCACCTGGAAGCGCGCGTTGAGGGGAGCTTCCTGGTCCATGTGCGAACCGCCGAGCCGGGCCGTGAGGACCGTGCCCTCGCGGATGGCGACGAACCCCCTGAGGTCGGCCGAGATCCGGGTATAGCCATCGCCACCGCTTCCATGGCCGACCCAGGCCTGGGCGAACAGCCCCCTGGTGGTGTTGAACTCGTTGTCCCGGAGGTCGAGCACCAGGCCCAGCCGCCCCCGGGCATCGGTGTCGGTGAGGTCGTCGTCACCCCAGTCGGTCCGGAATATCGAGGGCTGGGGCAGGTCGCTCATGTTGCTGTGCTCGATCGCGCCGGCGCCGGCGACGTGAAGCGGACCCGTGATCCGGCGGCTCACTTCGACCTCGCCCAGGTACCGGGTCCGCCGGGCCCGGTAGTAGAACGGCTGGCTGTCGCCTTCCAGGTCCTCGTCGTAATCGGTGTCATTGCCCAGGCCGTAGTAGCCGAACCGCGCGGAACGGCTCGCCAGGGTGGTGCC
>JAOUIC010000034.1 GCA_029884275.1 Gemmatimonadota bacterium
CGACCTGGTCCGTGACGTGATGCGGCGGGTCGAGGGGCGGACGATCCAGCATCCGGCGACCATCGAGGCGGGGATCGAGAACAGCTGGGGGCTGGATGGCGACGCCTTGAAGGAGCGCCTTCTCCTCCGCAAGGTGGACGCGATCCATGTCGCTCCTGGCGCCACGGCCGAAGAACTCAGGGCGCTGGCTCGTGCGCTGGCGGATGACGAAGGCACCGTCCCGTCCTCGGAACACATCCGGGTGGCGCTGGTGGAGTCGGTGATTCCGGGGTCGCTGTCCGCGCCGCCCCCCCAGCCCAGACCCGCCATTCCCGCGCCACCAGCCATCCCCGGCGCAGCCGGGGGAGCCAGACCCCAGACCGGGCCCCGGACCGACCCGGAGAATCCCTCGGTCCTGGCGGCCCGGATTCTGGCCGGTCTCCCGGTACCGATCGAGCGGGAGCAGTGGTTGCGAGTGCTGCACGACCTTCAGGCCGTCGTGCGCCTGGTGAATCGCCTGCCGGAGGAAGCCCGCCGGCCCCATGCCATCACGCTCAAGCGGGTCCTCACCCCGAGGGTCATCGGCGCTCTGATCGACCAGGCCTACCGGCTCACCGAGGAGCAGGCCCGAACCGCGGAAGTCCTCCGGGGTGGCGGGCTTCCGGTGGCGGAGCAGGTACTCGATATCCTCCGGAAGAGTGAGACCCTGGGGCCGCGCGCCTTCCTGCTCGACGCCGTGGCGGGGGTGCCGGAGCTCTTCCCGATGCTCTCGCAGATGGGGAAGAGCGATCTCGGTCCTGAGGCATGGCTGGCGGCGGAGCTGCTCGGCCGGCTCGGGTTGCCGGAGGCGGTCCCGATTCTGACTCCTCTCGTGCGCCATCGGGAGGAACGGGTTCGTCTGGCGGCCATCGAAGCGCTGGGGCGCTTCAGTGAAAAGGGCGTGGTCGAGGCCCTGAGGGCGGGCCTGACCCATGAGGCGCCCGCGACCCGCGCGCGGGCGGGGAGAACCCTGGCGGCCCGCGGGTCCCGCGCGATCACGATGCCGCTGGTCGCCGCGCTCGAGGCCGAGAAGGACCTCGCGGCGTGGGACGCGCTGCTCACCGCGATCGCGTCGCTCGACGCTCCCGAGGGACCCGCCGCGCTGGCGCGGATGGTAATGGAGCCGGGTGGGCGGCTGGGGCCCAAGGGGGGGCAGGTCAATCGGCAGCTGGCCGTCGTCCGGGCGCTGGCCGCGGCTCCCGGCGCGGCCGCCCGGCAGGCGCTCGAGTCCATAGCGAGCGGCGGGTACGGTGAGGCACAGGCGCTGGCGCGTTCGCTTCTGGCAGGCGGTTGAAGTTCAGGCCGGGGACGGCTAAGCTAGAATCCTCACGTCAACGACGGCGGACGACATGGAAATCCTCATGCGGGTCTTTGCAGCCATCGGCGCGGGAGGGGTGATCGCCGCCCTGGCCTTCGTGTCGCTCCTCATCGGCGTCCTGATCCACGGCATGATCATCCTGATGGCCGGGAAGCCGATCGATGCTTTCCTGCGCAAGCGGGGTGAAGAGGTCTACGAGCCCGGTTCGGCAGAATAGGAGCGCCGCCCGCGGGGGTAGCTGAGGGGAGTTTCGGGGCCGCATCGCAGGGGCCGCATGCATGCGGCCCCTACAATGCGGCCGTTACGTTTCCGGGGATTCCTCTTCCGGGATCGACGCCTTCTTCAGCGCGCTCTCGTAATTGGTGCGGATCGAGGCCAGGTCCTCCCGGAGCGCCCGGACCTTCACCTGGGCCCCGCCCCCACGGCGGGCCGTGGAGGCCATCTGGCTGGCGGCCCCCGCCAGGGCGCCAAGGCCGAGCTGTGAGGCGCCCGACTTCACCTCGTCGAGGGTCCGGATCATCCCGCGGACGAACGACTCATCGACCTTGCCGCCGCCCATCTGCTCGATGACGCTCTGCCACCGCGCGAACTTGGGCGGCAGGAGCTGGAGGAACGACACCTGGGTCTGCTGCTTGGCAGAGAGCTTGACGGCCATGGGCCCAAGATAAGGGTTTGCCGGGCCTCCGCTTGCCGGGTAGTTTGCGGCTTCCCTGAAACCCATGGACCGATCTCCCGTTCTTGGGGAGATCCCGCAGCCCGACCAGCTCCGCGGCCACGAGTGAAGTCCTCATGAAGCTGTCCGACATCTCGATCCGCCGCCCCGTCCTGGCCAGCATGCTCAGCCTGGCCCTGGTGCTGTTCGGCGCCATCGGGTTTCTCGACCTCCCGGTCCGGGAATATCCCGACATCGACCCCCCGATCATCTCGGTCAGCTCAGCCCTTCCCGGCGCGAGCGCGCAGGTCATGGAGACGGCGGTCACCGACATCCTCGAGGAGGAGCTCAGCACCGTCCCGGGAATCCGGACGCTCACCAGCAGCAGCGGCGAACAGTCCAGCAACATCACCCTCGAATTCACCCTCGACCGGCCGGTCGAGGAGGCGGCGCAGGACGTCCGGGACAAGGTCTCGCGGGTCCGCGGGCGGCTGCCCGAGGACCTGATCGACCCGGTCATCGCCAAGCAGGAGGCCGATGCCCAGCCGTTTATGTGGCTGGCGCTGTCGGGCGCCAACTACGACCTGATCCAGCTTTCGGACATCGCCGACCGGGTGGTCAAGCGGCGGCTGCAGAGCCTGCCCGGGGTGGGCCGTGCCTTCATCGGCGGCGAGCGGCGCATGTCCATGCGTATCTGGCTCTCGGCCCGGGAGCTCGAGGCGCGGGGCCTCACGGTGCAGGACGTGGAGGCGGCGGTGGCGAGCCGCAATGTCGAGGTGCCGGCCGGCCGGATCGAATCCGAGAAGCGCGAGTTCACGGTCCGTTCGCTGGGCGAGCTCAAGACTCCCGAGGAGTTTGCCGAGATGACGGTGGCCAGCCCCAATGGCCAGCTGGTCAAGCTTCGGGACCTGGCCCGGGTGGAGCTGGGCCCGGAGGAGGATCGGAGCGCGCTCCGCTACAAGGGTGACCCGGCGGTTGGCGTCGGTGTCGTGCGGCAGTCCAAGTCGAACCTCATCGAGATCGCCGATGGAGTGCGCGCCGAGATCCCGCGCATCCAGGCCGAGCTGCCGCCGGGCGTGCAACTGGAAATCGCCTTCGACGGCTCGACCTTCGTGCGGCGCTCCATCCGGGAGGCCGAGGAGTCGCTGGTGATCGCCGGCCTGCTGGTGATCGTCATCATCTTCGTGTTCCTGCGGAACCTCCCGGCCACGATCATCCCCGCCCTCGCGATCCCGACCTCGATCATCGGCACCTTCGCGGTGCTGTACTTCCTCGGCTTCTCGGTCAACAACCTGACCCTGCTGGCGCTGACCCTGGCCATCGGGATCGTGGTGGACGACGCCATCATCGTGCTGGAGAACGCCTACCGGCACCAGGAAGAGCTGGGGGAAAGCCCGGCGGTCGCGGCGACCAACGGCACCCGGGAGATCGCCTTCGCGGTGATCTCGACCACCATCGCGCTGGTGGCGGTGTTCACGCCGCTCGCCTTCCTCAAGGGCAACACCGGCCGGCTGTTCAACGAATTCGGCATCGCCGTGGCGGGGTCGGTGATCCTGTCGGGTTTCGTCGCCCTCACGCTCACCCCGATGCTCTGTGCCCGGCTGCTGAAGGTCGAGCGCCGCCACGGGGCGATCTACATGGCGTTCGAACGGGGCTTCAACGGCCTCGCGTCGGCCTACGCCCGGTCGCTCTCGTGGGCGCTGCGGCACCGCGGCGCGGTGGGCCTCAGCCTCCTGGTGGTCGCGGGCCTGGCGGTGTTCACATTCACCCGGCTCAAGCGGGAGTTCATCCCCAGCGAGGACAAGGGGTTCTTCTTCACGATCGTCATCGCGCCCGAAGGCTCGACCATCGCCTACACCGACGCCTACCAGCGGCGGCTCGAGGCGATCGTCGGGCGAACCGCCGACGTGGGCAACTACTTCAGTGTCGTGGGCGGCTTCATGGGGGCGCCGAGCCGCGGCATCCTGTTCACCCGGCTGACCGACTGGTCCGCGCGGGACCGGTCCGTTGCGGAGGTCATCCAGGAAGTACAGCCCCAGTTCTTCGGGGTGCCGGGGGTGCTGGCGTTCGCCACCAACCCGCCGGCCATCGGCTTCGGGTCGCCGGTGCAGTTCGTCATCCAGCACCCGAACTTCGACTCGCTGGTGCGGGGGACGGAGTCAGTGGTGGCGCGGGCCCGCCAGATTCCGGGCCTGATCAACGTGGACACCGACCTCCGGGTGAACAAGCCGGAGCTCACGGTCCGCTTCGACCGAAACCGCGCCGAGGATCTCGGCGTGCCGGTGCGCGACGTGGCGGCCACGCTCCAGACCATGCTGGGCGGGCGGCGGATCAGCACCTTCACGCGGGACAACAAGCTGTACGACGTCATCGCGCGGCTTTCCCCGGAGGATCGCGCCACGCCCTCGGACATGAGCGTGTTGTCGATCCGCGGCCGGGACCGGACCCTGGTCAAGCTCGACGCCCTCGCGTCGGTCGACGAGGGCGTCGGCCCGCGGTCGCTCAACCACTTCAACCGGGTGCGGTCCACGACCCTGACGGCGAGCGTGGCGCCGGGCTTCACGCTGGGCGAAGCGCTGGATTCGCTGAACGCCATCGCGCGGGACGAACTGCCGCGCGGCGCCACCACCGCGCTGGCCGGCGAGACGCGGGAACTCGAGGAATCGGGGAACTCGCTCTACTTCGCGTTCGGGCTGGCGCTGCTGGTGGTGTTCATGGTGCTGGCCAGCCAGTTCGAGTCGCTGATCCACCCCTTCACCGTGCTGCTGGCGGTGCCGCTGGCGGTGACCGGCGCGCTGGTCACGCTGCTGGTGTTCAACTCCACCATCAACCTGTACAGCCAGATCGGCATGGTGCTGCTGATCGGCCTGGTGACCAAGAACTCGATCCTGCTGGTGGAGTACGCCAACCAGCTGCGCGAGCAAGGGATGGAGCTGCTCGAGGCGGTGCGCGAAGCGGGCCGCATCCGGCTCCGGCCGATCCTGATGACGTCGGTGTCCACCATCATGGGCGCGATGCCGATCGCGCTCGGGCTCGGCGCCGGCTCGATCAGCCGCCGGCCGCTGGGGTATGCCATCGTCGGCGGCATCCTGGTGTCCACGGTGCTGACGCTCTACGTGGTGCCGGTGTTCTACGTCCTGCTCGATCGCCTGCGGGCGAGAGAGGTGCATGACATGGATGAGATGGTGCCTGCCGGCATGAGGCCGGCGGCGGAGGCGTGATGTTCACCACGATTCTGGCCGCGGTCACCATCGCAGCCTCGATACCGGCGGACACGAGACCCGGCCCCACGTCGTCGGCGGGACAGGATACGGTGCCGGTGTTCACCCTGGCGCAGGCGCTCGACCGCGCGGTGCGGCTCAACCCCAACTATGTCGCCGCGCTCGGCTCGGTGGCCGAAGCGGACTGGGCGCGGAAGGCGGCCAGGGTGGCGTTCTTCATCCCCTCCGCCCAGGTGAGCCTCGACCAGACCTGGTATTCACAGCCGTTCTTCAACTTCGGCACGCTGCAGCAGTCGAAGAATGCGTCCACCCTGCGGCTGGGCGCGAACTACGAGATCCTGTCGGCCCGGAAATTCACCGACCTCGGCCGCACCCAGGCGGAGCTGGAGGCCACGACCGCGAACGAAGTGCAGCAGCGGTTCGCGGCCGCGCTGCTGACGGAGGCGGCTTACTACGGCGTACTTGCCGATCGTGAGCTGGTCCGGGTGGCGCGCGACCGGAGCGAGCGCGCGGCACAACAGCTGGTGGTGTCGCGGGCGCGGGTCTCATCGGGGGCCGCGGTGCAGACCGATTCGCTCACCGTGCGGATCGAGCTGATCCGGGCCCAGGTGGAGCAGCTCAGGATCGAGGCCCAGCTGAAGGTCGCGCAGCTCGAGTTTGGCCGCCGGGTTGGGCTGGCCGGTCCGGCCGAGCCGGCGGCGCTCGATTCCGGTGCCCCTTCGCCCATGCCGCTCACCCTGGAGGAGGCGGTGCGAAGGGCGCTGGAACAGGGGCCCGAGTACCGCACCGCGCGAGCGCGGGAACGCGCGGCCGAGGCGAAGCTCAAGGGCGATCGCGGCGCCTATCTGCCGGTGGTCTACCTCACCGCCGGCCACAACCGGTTCGACGAGACGGTCTTTCCCAACGCGGCCAGCTTCTCGAACGTCACGATCGGCATCTCGCTTCCCATCTGGGACAACGGGCGGCGGGAGCTGACGATTCTCCAGGCTCGGACCGACCGTGACGTGTCCCGGGCGTTCCGGTCGGACCTGGAACGGGCGGCACTCAGGGATGTCACGTTTGCCTACGAGGCGTACGAGACGGCGCGGGCGCAGTATGGGCTCGCCATGGAGGGGCTGGTGGCGTCGCGGGAGAGCTACCGGGTGCAGGACGCCAGGTATCGCTCCGGCGCCACCACCGTGCTCGACCTGATCGTCGCCCAGAACTCGCTCAGCGATGCCGAGGCCGGCCTGGTGCAGGCCCAGTACGTCGCCCGGCTCGCCTTCGCCCAGCTGGAAGCCATTCTTGGCGCGCGTCTCGCGCCGATCGCCGGAGAAGAATCGTGATGCGATACCGAATCATCGTGCTGGGTGCCGTCCTGCTCACCGGCTGCGGCAGGGGGGAGGCCAAGCCCGGGGGAGACCATGAAGGCGGAGGTGGTTTCGCGCTGCCGGTGGAAGTGGCGCTGGTGCGACGTGACACGGTCATCGACGCCATCCTGGCCAGCGGGGAGGTGGAAGCGCTCCAGTCGGCGGAGCTCCGGCCCGAGGTGGACGGCCGGATCGTCGAGATCCTGATGCGGGAGGGAACGGAGG
Organism: Gemmatimonadota bacterium; assembly: GCA_029884275.1. Classification (GTDB taxonomy): domain Bacteria; phylum Gemmatimonadota; class Gemmatimonadetes; order Gemmatimonadales; family GWC2-71-9; genus JADJOM01. Next base: position 6,784 of record JAOUIC010000034.1, read on the forward strand.
TCGCGGCCGGCGACCCGCTGGTCCGGATCGACGACGAGGAACTGCGGGCCCAGGTGGCCCGCGCCGAGGCCGAGCGCGACCTGGCCGAGCAGGCCCTCACCCGGACGAGCCAGCTCATGGACCAGCAGGCGGCGTCGGCTTCCGACCTGGAGCAGGCCGAGGCGACCGCCCGGAGCTCGAGGGCCAGCCTGGACCTGCTCACCATCCGGCTGGCGCGGACCGTGGTGCGGGCGCCCTTCGCCGGCATGGTCGGCGAGCGCAAGGTGAGCATTGGGGATTACGTCACGTCGAGCACCAGCCTGGTGACCCTCGAAACCGTGAACCCGCAGCGGGTGGCGTTCTCGGTGCCCGAGCGTTACGCCGGAGAGCTCAAGCGCGGGCAGCGCGTCACCTTCCGGGTGGCGGCCCTCCCGGGCAAGGAGTTCGTCGGCACGGTGGATTTCGTGAGCCCGTCGGTGCAGCTGCCGGCGCGCACCCTGCTGGTCAAGGCGCTGGTGCCGAACGGCGCCCGGCAGCTGCAGGCGGGGATGTTCGTCGAGGCGCGGCTCGAGAGCGCGACGCGACCCTCCGCGGTGGTGGTCCCGGAGGAGGCGATCGTCGCGCTCGCGGGTGACTTCTTCGTCTGGGTGCTCGACAGCGGCAAGGTGGATCGGCGCAGCGTCGCCCTCGGCGTCCGCGTCCCGGGAGAAGTGGAGATCACGTCGGGGCTCGATGGCACCGAGCAGGTGGTGGTCGGCGGAGTCGAGATGCTGCAGCCCGGAGCGCCGGTGTCAGCCACGGTGGTGGAGCGGGGGAAGGTGGAGCGGAAGGAGTAGGGTAGGTAGGGGCGGAGCTCCAGCTCCGCCCCGAGTGTGGGAGGTCGGCCGTGGTAGGGGCGGAGCTCTGGCTCCGCCCCGAGTGTGGGAGGTCGGCCGTGGTAGGGGCGGAGCTATAGCTCCGCCCCTACCCTCACATAGAGCCAGGGATAGTCGCTCAGAGCGGGCCAGCGTTTCCGGGGGTTGTCGGCGACGTACCGCATCTTAGCGAGCAAGTCGGATCGGCTCCGAATGATGCGGTCATGGTATTCCCGCTGCCAGAATGGGCCGCGACGTCCACAGTGCCTCAATCGATGCGCCGCAGCTGCCTTCCAGCCCTGGATGAGGCGCTCCAGGGGCCATCCTTCATGCGGCGCCACCAATACGTGGACATGGTCGTCCATCACTGCCACGGCGATCAGGTCGAAATGGACCCGATCGTACCGTCGGATCACGTCAAAGACAGCCTCGCGTTCGACATGGCCCAACACTGGCTGATCGCGCTGCAAACACCACGTCACGAAGTACGTCGCTCCCTCGACCCGCCAATGTGGCAACCTTCGGCGATAGATGCGGAGGGGCATGCCGCACGATTGCCCCAGTATGCAGGAGCGCGGGGTCCTCGTGAACGCGGGATTGTGCGGAATACTGCGGATGGCAGCGTCGCCGGACTGGCGGATTGGCTAGGGGCGGAGCTGTAGCTCCTCCCACGATTGTCAGAACGGCACCGTCACGCCGACGCCGACACCTTTCCGCCCCTTGCGCGAGACCCCCACCTTGAGCGGCGTCTCCTGCCACTTCTCGTAGTGGATGAACGCGCCGACAATGGCGCCCAGCCCAGCGCCCGCCGCCGCACCAACTGCGAACCCGGTGCCCGGGCTGGGGCAGTATCCCTCGCATTCTTCCGCAGTGGTGAGCGCAATGCCCGCCGCCCCGAACAGCCCGGCCCCGATGAGTGCTCCCACACCGGCGCGGGATCTCCGTCCCTTGCTCACCTGGATGCGACGGAGGTCGCGTCTGGCGAAGCCCAGAGTGTCGCGGCTCCGCTCCGGCACCAAATGGACGGAGTCGCTGGTCGCGGCCGCGGCCTGGCCCACCAGCCAGTGTCCCGGCTCTTTCCGGAGCTCCACCCTGATGCGCTTGAGCTCTTCCTGGGCGTTGAGGGCGGGCACTACCACGGCAAGCGCCGTCAGGAGCGCGGCGAACCGCAGGAAGCGGGAGGGACCTGCGATGACCCGCACGGGAGCCTTTCCATCGCGGTGACCGTTCGAGTCTCGTCAGGCGGCGATGAAGCCGCTATGAAGTGGTCCTGAAAGGGGCTCAATCCCTCCAGAACTCGATCGTCAACACCAGGCTCCGGCGTCCCCGCAGTCCTGCGGACACATGCGGTCCGAGCTTCACCGCCTCCCATTTCTCGTGGTGGGAGAAGGAACCGATCACGGCGCCGAGCGCCGCCCCGCCGGCCGCTCCGATGGCGGTGACCGTTACCACGTCTCCCGTGTCGCAGGGGTCGTCCTCACTGGCGCCGGCACACCCGAGGCCGAGCGCCAGGCCGAGCCCCCCGAAGAGGATCGAGCCCTCCAGCGCCCTGATCCCCGGCATCGCTCCGCTGCCCCACGCTCACATCCATCCGGCGCAGCTCAGTCCGCGCGTACCGCAATGTGTCGCTGTGCTTGTCCCGAACCACCACGACCGAGTCGCCGGTGATGCCAGCCGCCCGTCCGGTGACCCACCGGTGCGGCCTTGCGGTGGTCTGGATCCGGATCGGGGTGCCGTCGGCCTTGGCGGAG
>JAOUIC010000035.1 GCA_029884275.1 Gemmatimonadota bacterium
CGGCGTGCCGGTCGTCGCGACCGCCGCGCGCCGGGGCGAAGGCATCGAGGCGCTCAGGGACGCGATGCTGGCCGTCGCCAGCGGCGCCCGCATCCCGGCCGGGCGTCCGCGGCCCCGCTTCTCTGCCGAAGTGGAGGCGCTGCTCGCCGAGGTCATCCCTCGAGTCGAGGCGGCGTTCCCTGGCTTGCCAAACGCGAGCTGGGTGGCGCTGCGGCTGCTCCAGGGCGACGCACGGGTGACGGAAGAGGTCGAACGCGGCACGCTCGGGCGCCTTGGGGACGGGCGCGGGGCCGCCCCGCCGCCCGGGCAGTCGATCATCGAGCTGCTCGGGACCGTCAGTCAGCTGCGCTGGCGCCTGCTCCCCGCTCTCGAAGACAGCCTGGCGGCCGGCATGTTTGGCGCGGCGGAGTTGATCACCGAACGGGTCGAGTTGCGCGGCCTGAAGCGGGCGGCCTTCGATCTCGACCGCCGGCTTGACCGCCTGCTCACCAGCCGGCTGACTGGCTTCCCCCTGATGCTGCTGATGCTGACGGCGGTCTTCTGGCTTACCATCGCCGGCGCCAACGTCCCTTCCGCGATGCTCGCGACCGGGCTGATCGACCAGGTGCATCCGTGGCTCAAGGAGCTGGCGAGCGGCGCGGGGTTCCCGGCCTGGCTCAGTGGGTTCCTGCTCGACGGCGTGTACCTCGCCACCGCCTGGGTGGTGAGCGTCATGCTCCCGCCGATGGCGATCTTCTTCCCGCTCTTCACCCTGCTGGAGGACTTCGGCTACCTGCCCCGGGTCGCGTTCAACCTCGATTCGATGTTCCGGCGGGTCGGGGCGCACGGCAAGCAGGCGCTCACCATGTGCATGGGGTTCGGCTGCAACGCCGCCGGGGTGGTCGCCACCCGGGTGATCGACAGCCCACGCGAGCGGCTGGTGGCGATCATCACCAACAACTTCTCCCTCTGCAACGGCCGCTGGCCGACCCAGATCCTGCTGGCGACGATCTTCGTCGGCGCGGTGGTGCCGGCGCCGTTGGCGGGGCTGGCCTCGGCCAGCGCGGTGGTCGGCGTGACCCTGTTGGGTGTGGGGGCGATGTTCGTCTCGTCGTGGCTGCTGTCGGCGACTGTGCTGCGGGGCGAGGCGACGACCTTCAGCCTCGAACTCCCTCCCTACCGACCCCCGCGGCTGCTGCAGACCCTCTATACCTCGCTGATCGACCGCACGCTGATCGTGCTGTGGCGTGCGGTGGTCTTCGCGGCTCCGGCGGGCGCGGCCATCTGGCTGATGGGGAACCTGTCGTTCGGAGGGACCAGCCTGGCCGAACACGCGGTGCGGTGGCTCGATCCGGTCGGCATCCTGATCGGGCTCAACGGGGTGATCCTGCTGGCATACGTGCTGGCCATCCCGGCCAACGAAATCGTGATCCCGACCGTGCTCATGCTCACCGTGCTCACCGGCGACATGGCGGGCGTCGGCGCCGGGGCTGGGGTGATGTTCGAGCTGGACTCCGCCGAGCAGGTCGGGAGCCTGCTCCGCGGCGCGGGGTGGACCGCGCTCACCGCGGTCAACCTCATGCTCTTCTCCCTGCTCCACAATCCGTGCAGCACCACGATCTACACCATCTTCCGGGAGACCGGATCGCGGCGCTGGACCGCAGTCGCGACCCTGCTGCCGCTCATCATGGGTTTCGTGGTCTGCTTCCTGGTGGCGCAGGTGTGGAGGCTGCTGGCGTGACCGCGCATCCATCCCGGGAAGCCCTGACCCGCTCCGCCGAGGACTACCTCAAGACCATCTATCGCCTCACGTCGAGCGGAGAGCCGGCCACCACCTCGGAGCTGGCCACCGCGCTCGACCTCGCTCCCGCCTCGGTCAGCGGCATGCTCCGGCGGCTGGCCGATCAGCGACTGGTGGAGCACGAGCCCTATCGCGGCGTCACATTGTCGCGGGACGGGCGCCTCATCGCTCTCCGCATGGTGCGCCGCCACCGCCTGATCGAGGCCTACCTGGTCGCGCACCTCGGCTACACCTGGGACACGGTCCACGCCGAGGCGGAGCAGCTGGAACACGCCGTCTCCGACACGCTGATCGAACGGATGGCGCAGGTGCTGGGAGACCCGCTCGAGGATCCGCACGGCGACCCGATTCCAGGTCCCGATGGCTCGCTCGCGGAACTGGTTTACGTGCCGCTCTCGGACTTTGAGGTGGGCGAGACGGCGGAAATCAGGCGGGTTGATACCAGCGACGCCGAACGGCTGCGCTACCTGGGCGCCGAAGGACTCACGCCGGGGACCCGGCTCAGGGTGGCGGCCCGGGCGCCCTTCGCGGGCCCGATCACCGTCCGACTCGGCCGGCGCGACCTGATGCTGGGGCGCGAGCTGGCGGGCCAACTGCTGTGCGCCCGCGCCACCAGGTGATGCCGCCCGGCGCGTGCGGCCTCGCGCTGCTTCTCGCGGGGGGCTCCTCCCTCCGGGCTGGCGGCCACGACTGGTCCTGACGAGACCACCCTCGGCGACGTCATGCTACACTGCCGGTATCATCCGGCTGGTGGTTCCGGCGCCGCGGCTACTCGTTCAGCGCTTCGAGGATCCGCACCAGGCGGTGGTTTCTGGCGGACCGCAGTTCGGCGTCGTGGTTCGAATAGGCGCGCGCCACCGCCCGGATGAACTTGTGGTGCGCCTCCGGTTCCAGCTGCGACCACCCCGCCAGTGACTTCCAGACCGCCGCGTAGCTTCCGAGCGCCTGACTGAGGTGCATCTCGGCGCCCCACTCGCCGGCGGCCAGCTGGTGCTCGAGGTGGGGGCCCGCCGCGGCCCAGCCGAGGGCGGGTCCGAGCGCCACCGCGCGGTCGACATCCTCCACGTCGAGCACGCCGTCGAGCACCAGCTGGATGCATTCGCGCCACAGCGCCGCCGTGAACCGGCCGGCGACGCTGCCGGCGATTTCCTTCTTCAGGATGATCGGGGCGCGGCCCAGCATGCTGAGCCAGAACCTGATGTCCTCCACCACTTCGGGGTCGGTCCGGGGGCCAGGCGCGACCTCGACCAGGGGGATGAGCTCCACCGGGAGCAGGGGATGCAGCACCAGCAGACGATCCGGGCGCTCCAGCCGTGCCCCCAGGTCGGTCGAGGTGAATCCGTTCGAGCTGCTGCTGAGCACCGCCGAGCGGCGCGCCACCTGCTCGGTGAGGTGGAGCGCCTTGACCTTGGCCGGCAGGTCCTCGGGGAGGCATTCAATGATCCACCCGGCCTCTCCGACGGCCTGCAGCAGGCTCCGGCCCACGACCACGCGGTTCAGCGCCTCCTCCGCCACGGTGGCGTCGGCCCGCTTGAGGTCCACCAGCGCCTGCACCCGCTCGGTGACGGCGTCCATGGCGGGGTTCAGGGTCTCGGCGTCCGGCTCGTAGAGCGTGACCGGCCAGCCGGCGGCCACGCAGAGGGCCACCCAGCCCCGGCCGATCTCTCCGGCGCCAATCACCGCTACCTGCGGCGTTTCGAATCGTGTCATGGTGTGGCTCTACAATAACGTTGAACGAAAGAAGCGCCAAGCGGTGATACCTTTGCGAGGGTCGAGGATGGCCCAATTCACGGGGTTCGAAAGAGCGTGACGGCAGGGATTGCGGTGGTACTTGCGGCACTCGCGCTCGCCCGGCACTCCCAGGCGGGGCAGGAGCCCGTGCCGGTCGCGCTGGAGCGCCGGCTGGCCGAGCGACTGGGAGCCTGGGCGGGGGATACGATCCGGGTGGCCCTCGAGGCGGGAGGGGCCGGCCAGCTGGTCGTCGTCGCAGCGGTCTATGAGCCAACTCCCGATCCCGCCTCAGTCACCCGCCGCGATCTCACCCTGCGCTTCCACCTGCCTGACCTCGCCGCGCTCCTCGGGACTCCCGATCGGGTGAACCGCTTTGGGATCGTCCTCCACCCTGGCGTCTCGCCCGACGATGCCGCCGGGGACCTCAACCGCGTGGCGTTCGGGTTTCGCGCCGCGCCTTCCGCTGCGATCGCGGGCGAATCCTCCCAGACCTTCCGGGTAGTGAGCCGATTCCACTCCGCCATCGCGATCATTGCCGTCGGGGCGAGTGCCATCTTCCTGCTCTGCATCATGCTGCTGAAGGTCGAAGAGCGGCGGCGCGATGCGGCGGTGATGCGGTTCATCGGAGTCCGGCCGCGGACCATCTTTGTCGCCCTGCTGCTGGAGGCGCTGCTCGTGGCCGGGCTCGGCTCGGTGATCGGTGTGCTGCTCGCGGCGGCCGCCGCCGCGATGACCAACTGGTACTACCAGGGTCTGTTCGACACCGCCCTGACTTTCGCGTCCATCACGCCCGGTATCCTCCGGTTCAGCATCCTGGTTTCCCTGGTGCTCGGCGTGGGGGCCGGCGCGCTCGCGGCGCGGCGGCTGGTGCGCACCAACCCGCATGTCCTCTGGGGGCGCGGATGACCTGGTGGCGGAACCTGCTGCGCCATCCGCTACGGTCGGCGCTCGCCGTCGCCGGCATCACGGTCACCACCGCGATGCTGCTCGACATGGTGCTGCTTGGGGGCGGGCTCGAGCGGTCGTTCGAGCGGCTCCTGCTGGGCCGCGGGTATCAGATCCGAGTCTCGCCCAGCGGAACCCTCCCGTTCGACACCGAGACCACCATACCCGGCGCCGCGGCGCTCAGGCTGGGGCTCGAGGCCGACCCGGAGGTCACCGGGGTGGCGCCGGTGCTGGGCGCGTCGGTCTTCGCGCGGGCCGGCGACACGCTGGTGGCGGTTTTCGCCTATGGCATCGACCCCGAAGTGCAGGCGATCTACCAGCCGCTGAGCGGGTCCGATCTCGCCGCCGGAGACAGCCTCGGCGTGCTGCTGAGCGCTCCCGCTGCGGCCAGGCTCGGGATGGCGCCCGGCGACACGCTGGTGCTGGTGGGACGGCTCGATCCACAACTCGCCACGGCCGCGATCGAGCGCCGGCTCGTGGTGCGAGGCGTGGCGAGGCTGTTGTACGACTCCCGGGGACAGCTCTCCCTCGTCGCCCTGCTGCCGGTGGTGCAATCCCTCGCCGGCCTGCGCGAGGAGGACCGGGTGTCGGCCTTCGTGGTGCGCGCCAGGTCAGACGACCAGGCGGACGCGGTCACCGCCCGGCTCCGCTCGGCTCATCCCGGCATCGAAGTCAACAGCGTGACCGACATGGTGCGCCATTTCCGCGAGCGGCTGGTCTACTTTCGGCAGCTGTCGTACATCCTCGGCAGCATCAGCCTGGTGGTGACCGTGCTGCTGGTGACGACCCTGATGACGATCACCGTCAACGAACGGCTCGGAGAAATCGCGACCCTCCGCGCCATCGGCGTGAGCCGTGCCACGGTGGTGCGCTCGGTGATGCTCGAGGGGGCGACCCTGACGGTCGTGGGCGGGGGGCTGGGCATCGTCCTGGGGCTGGCCACCGCCAGGTACCTCGACGCGATCCTGACGACCTTCCCCGGGTTGCCGGCGGCGATCTCGTTCTTCGTGCCGGAGCCGGATCGCCTCCTGCTGGCGGGGGTGGTGCTGTTCCTGGCCGGGGTCGGGGCGGGCGTCTATCCCGCGATCATCGCGGCACGGGCACCCATCGCCGACACCCTGAGAGCGGAGGCCACCTGATGTCACCACAGCCTGGCGAGATCGCGCTCCGCGCCATCGAGCTCCGCAAGGACTACCCGATGAACGGCGAGACGGTGCATGCGCTGCGCGGCGTGTCGCTCGAGGTGCGCCGCGGCGAGTACGTCGCCATCGTTGGGCCGAGCGGGTCGGGAAAATCCACCCTGCTGCAACTGCTGGGCGGGCTCGACGAGCCCTCCGCCGGCTCGGTCCTGGTGGACGGGGTCGCGCTGGCCGGTCTCGATGACCGGACGCTCACCAGGCTACGCCTGACGCGGCTCGGATTCGTGTTTCAGCGGTTCCATCTCCTCCCGGTGCTCACGGCGATCGAGAATGTCGAGCTGCCCCTGTCGGAGGCCGGCGTGAGCCGCGCCGAGCGACGGGCGCGCGCGCTGGAACTGCTGGGATACGTCGGGCTCGCGGAACGGGCCGCGCACCGCGCCACCCAGCTTTCGGGAGGCGAGATGCAGCGGGTGGCGATCGCGCGGGCCCTGGCCAACCGGCCCGCCGTCATCCTGGCCGACGAGCCAACTGGGGAGCTCGACGCCGCCACCGGCCGCAGCATGCTCGAACTCTTCCGCCGGCTCAATCAGGATGGGACCACGCTGGTCGTGATCACCCACGACGAACATCTCGCCGCCGAGGCGGGCCGCGTGGTGCACATGCTGGACGGGCGGATCGCGGTAGGGCGGCAGGGATGATCGCCACCCTGGCGTTCCGTCACCTGCTGGTGCACCGCCGCCGGTCGCTGTTCCTGCTGCTCGGCTACGGGCTCGGCGTGGGGGTGATGATCGTCCTGCTTTCGGTGGGCGAGGCGATGCTGGAGCAGTCGCGCGACCTCGCGCTGATCGGCGGCGGCGAGGTGACGGTCCTGCCCGAGGGGATCGACGTCGAGGCGATGCGCACCGGCGGAGCGGGCGGGATGTTCTTTGGCATCGACCGGGCACGCTTCCTCACCCGCCAGCTCCTGGGCGGGCGGCGGCAGGAGGGAATCGTCGCGGCGGTATCGCCGGCAATCGAGCACAAGCTGGTCTACCTCTCATTCAACGGCCGGACCGTGGTCGCACGCGCCGGCGCCGAGATTCCCAGCCGCGCCCGCCTGGCCGGCGCCCCGCTGGACCTGCTGGAAGGACGCTGGGACGACCATGCGGCGGATTCGACCTGGCTCGCCCCAACGAAGGGGCAGTTGTACGACGAGATGGACCGTTTCCACCTGCCACGGACCCGCGACAGCTCCTGGGCGGAATGGCACTACTTCAACGTGGTCACCGGCGACGGCGAGTGGTGGTACCTCACCTGGCTGGTGGGCGGCGATCTGCCGAACGGTCGCTGGGGCGGACAGGTGCTGCTCACCCGGCGGACGCCGGACGGCGGGCACCAGAGGTTTGCCGCCACCGTGCCCGCGTCTGCGATCACGCTCGACACCACGCGTGCTGACCTCCTGCTCGGGCCTCACACGGTGCGGCAGCGCGAAGGGATCTACACCCTCACCGCGACGGCTGAGGGTTCAGCCGGCAGGGCGCGGGTCGAGCTCGAGGTGACGCCGGAGCGGGATCGGTACTTCCCGCCGGTCGAGCTGCTGGAAGGGCGCGGGCGGTCGGGCTACGTGGTGCCGGCGCTCCGCGCGACCGCCACCGGGCGGCTCTGCATCGGGCCCACTTGCCAGGCCGTTGTCGCCGCTCCTGCCTATCACGATCACAACTGGGGTGCCTGGCGCGCCGTCACCTGGGACTGGGGAGCGCTCCGCGGCCGGCAGATTGATCTCCTGTTCGGTGCGGTCTATACCGAAGCCGCCCGGTCCGGCCCGGGCGGGATGCCGTCCATGTTCGTCGCGGTGGTGGATTCGCTGGGCGTCAGGCAGGTGCTCCGGGCGCGGCCGGTGCGGTACGGGGGAACCCACCGGCGCTCCGCGGCCCTTGGGTTCACCGTCCCGGCTTCCTTCACGCTGCGCGCCGGGCGGGAGAGCGACAGCCTGCTGGTGGAGGGGACGGTGGAGGACGTGGACGTGACGCCCTCCCCGGCCGCGGGGGCGGGTCAACGCTTCCTGCAGATGCGGGGGCGGGTGCGGATGACGGGTACGGTGGCCGGTGCGGCGGTCTCGGATGAGGGGGAGGGGTTCTTCGAGACCTACGTCACGGTGCCGTGAGCCGCGAGAGGCGATCAGCGACCCCGTCTGGACCGCTCGCTCGCCGGCCGGGGCCCTCCGCAGCGCGCTCGGGATGCCGTCAGAACGTGAATTGCACCTTGCGTGCGGAGTGCCGAGACAGATGTGGTGATGAACGCATTGCGCGCCGTCGGGCCGTCGACCGGCCTCGCGAGCGAGCGGTTAGGATGACCGGCTTCCTACAACCCGATCCGCGCCGTCAGCAGGGCGGTGTAGTACCGGAATGCCCCGGTGGTGCTGCTCAGGGCGCTGTTGCTCAGCGCGCCGAGCAGCGCGACCTCGTTGATCGCTCCCCATTGCCGCGCCAGGCGAGCCTCGAAGTTGTACTCGAACTGGGCTGAGGCGTCGCTTCCGGCCTGCTGAATGCCGAGTCCGCCGGCGAGCCGGACGTTCCACAGTCCCATCGCGCGCCAGTAGGTGCCGCGCGCCTCGGTCACGTAGAAGAGGTCGGGCGTGAAATAGCCGAAGCCGTCCTGCTTATAGCCCATCAGCCGGCCGTAGAGGCCCGCCGAGTAGTTGTTCGCGATGCCCTGCATCAGCGTCGCGGACGCGGAGAGTCGCCGGTTGCCGTCATCGAAGAAGGCCGCGGCGGCGTTGCCGGAAAGGCTGAGTTTCGGCCGCAGGATCACGCTGCCATCGCCCGACAACTCGTCGACCATCAGTCCCTGGCTGATCAGGAGCGCGGTTTCGTCGAAGGCGTAATGGGCATACCCTGCGCCCACGTTCGCCGTCCGGCTGAGCCGATACCCGCCGTACAGCCGCCAGGTCGCCGGCAGGTGGTCTTCGTCGGTGTCGGAGGAAAGGGAGCGCAATCCGATCGCCGCCGTCGCGGTGAACTGTCGAATTCCGTAGGCAGCGCCCGCCTCGACCGCGAAGCGATTGGCGTGCCGGAACGGGTCGCTCGCCTCCGCGATGCCGACGGAGCTGAAGGCGCGCAGGCCCGGGTAGGGGATGTACGACGCGCCGACGGTCTGCCACCAGAGGATGTTCTCGTCGGAGTCCCGGCTCCAGCCCAGCACGGCGTCGAGTCGCACGCGTCGCAGGGCGCGGATCTCGGTCGCGATGCGCTGCGCATCGCGGTCCGTGGGGGCGAGCGCGAGCGCCTGATTGATGTACTCCGTCGCCTCGTCTGGCCGGGTCTGGCCCTGCCGCACCTGCGCCATGCCGATCAGCGAGATCACGTGCTTCGGGTCGAGTTCCAGCGCCCGCTCGTACCACGGTGCCGCGGCGTCCCGGTCACCACTCCATAGTGCCACCTGACCCCGTCCCGCGAGGGCTTCCACGTTGCTCGGGTCCCGGGCGAGCATGGTGGCGTAGCTGTCGTCGGCCTCCGTCAGCCGCCCCGACCATGAGAGGGTCCGCGCCCGTCCAAGCGCCGCCTCCTGGTTGTCCGGCTGTTCCGCCAGCAGGGAGTCATACTGGGCGACGGCTTCGCCGTAGCGGCCCGCCCAGGAGAGCACCTTCGCCTGGTGCAGGCGGATCTCGGGGTCGCGTGGCTCCGCGGTCCGGGCGCGCGCGAGGAGGGTGAGCGAGGAATCGAGCAGGCCA
>JAOUIC010000486.1 GCA_029884275.1 Gemmatimonadota bacterium
GTCCAGCAGATGCTTCGCGGCGTAGGCGGCGTAGATGTTCGAGGTGCCCGGGTCGGCGCCCATGCCCAGCAGGGCGAGGCGACCCGCCGCCCTGAACTCGGCGTCGAGCGCGAACTGGTCGGTGAGCTTCGGGATGCCGTCGTTCTCGGCGCCGCCGCTGGCCATGTCGATATACTCGCAGCCAGCCTCGAGGCAGGCGCGCATGACGACCAGATTCGTGGCGGGAAGGGCGGCGTTCAACAGGATGCTCGTGCGGGTACTGCGGATGGCCTCCGCGAGCGAGGCCTGGTCACCCGCGTCCAGCGTGAGTGCCCGCACATGCGGGCGCCCGATCCGGTCGGCCAACTGGCGGGCGCGCCCGGGCACTGCATCGGCGACGATGAGCTGGGTGCACGTCGCCTCCTGCGCGAACTTCAGGGCGGACACGGTCCCCACCGCGCCACAGCCCAACACCAGGACTTTCACAATCTCCTCTTTTCATTGTGGTGCGGGTCTCGCTCTGGCACCCGTTCGGTTCCGGAGAACCCCCAGGGTTGCCTCGCCCCCCCCGCCTTTAGGGGTCGCGACTCAAGGGTGAAGTCAGTCGCGAGATCGAACCCCCCGGTTGGTCGGAGGATGCAAACACGTCCCAGGCCGGAGCCGGGCCGCATGGCCAGTCTGCCATCGCCCCCTCCTCGTTGTCCAGCCCCCCATCAGGGGGAGGACGGGGGAGGGTTTCGGGGGTTGACTTCCCCATTGCGGCGCAGAACAATGACAGGTAAAGACTTACGAGCCTGTCTGGAGCCGAACCCCGTCTGTCTTCGATGCCCGATTGTCGGGCACCAACGAGTGAGCGAACGGTGAATATCCTGCCCGAAGGAGGCCTGACATGGCGACCCGAGACTCCCTGTCGCCCCACCTGGCTCCCCGGATAAAAGTCTGGTTCGCTTGGAAGGGCGGCTTCCTGATGGGCCCGAACTACCTTCGCTTCCTGGAGGCGGTGGAGGAGGCTGGGACCATCCGGGGTGCCGGAAAGGCGGCGGGATGGAGCTACCGCACCTGTCTCAATCGAACCCGGAAGATGGAACAGGCGCTGGGGGCACCGGTCCTGACCACCACGCGGGGTGGGGCGGGGCACGGGAGCGCGCGCTTGACCCCGATTGCGCGCCGGCTCGTGAAGGTCTTCGCCGCATGGCGCCGCGATATGTACCGCCAGTCCGATAAGGCATTCCGGAAGGCATCCCGCGGAGCCTGATACCCCCTCCTTGCGCCAAATCATCCCGTAAGTACCCTAATGGTCCCTCACGACCTTCCGCGGGGAGACCATGTCGGACACCATGAGTGCTGCCGAGGCGGCGCGGATCCTCCATTTGAATGTGAAGCGGGTGCAGGCTCTCGCCCGATCCGGCCAGCTCCCCGCCACTCGGGTTGGCCGGAAGTGGCTCTTCCCCCGTCACCGTCTTGAGTCGTTGGTCGGCATCTACCGGCCGGTCCAGCCTGCACAAGTTGAGATAAGCGCGAGGAACCAGCTGCGCGGCACCGTCCGGGCAGTCCGTCTCGATGGCCTCATGGCCGAAGTCCGGATCGACGTCGGGGGACAGGAGCTGACGTCGGTCATCACCGCCTCCTCCGCCTCCCGGCTCGAGCTCGCGCCCGGGGTGCCGGTCCTCGCCATCATCAAGTCCACCGAAATCATGGTAGGGAGGGAGCGGTAGTGCTGGGCCGCGTGGTCGCAGCCTGCGGTCTGCTGGTGCTCTCCGGGAGCGTGCCGCACGAGAGCACGTCCGGGCGGCGGGACGGGTTGGTGGTGTTCGCGGCGTCGGATCTTCAGCCCGCGTTCACCGAGCTGGGCCCGGCGTTCGAACAGCTCACCGGCCAGCCGGTGGTGTTTTCCTATGGATCGAGCGGCAGCCTGGCGGCCCAGATCGAACTCGGCGCCCCCGCGGATCTCTTCTTCTCGGCCGACGAGAGCTACGTCCGTTCACTGGCCCAGCGGGGCATTCTCGACCGGGCCAGCACCCGGGTGTACGCGGAGGGGCGCTTGGTGCTGGCGACACTGCGAAGTTCCGGAATCACCGTCGCCTCCCTTGATCAGTTGCTTCGCCCCGAGGTCACGCGAGTAGCGATGGCCAACCCGGAGCACGCGCCGTACGGCAGGGCGGCACGGCAGGCGCTGGTTTCCTCCGGCGTCTGGGAGACGATGGCGCCCCGGGTTGTGATGGGAGAGAACGTCCGCCAGGCGGCGCAGTACCTCCTGACCGGCGCCGTCGAGGCGGCGCTGGTCTCGAGTTCACTCGCCCTGGACACGGCGCTCGTCTCCGCCCCGCTCGATCCCGCGCTGCACCAGCCGATTCTCCAGGCGGCCGGCATCGTTCGCAGCTCCAGTCGCCCGTCTGACGCGCAGCGGT
>JAOUIC010000036.1 GCA_029884275.1 Gemmatimonadota bacterium
CCCGTTGTCGCCCACCCACATCTGGCCACCGATCTCCTCCGGCGGCCACTCCATGGTGCCGGGCAGGCCGGCCGGCTTCGGCGGCCAGAGGCCACCGTCACGCCAGATCACCTTCACGGCGGGCCGGTTGCCGCGCGCCGGAAAGTCGTAGGTCACCCGGGAGAATCTGGGCGCCGTCTCGTCGTAGAGCTTTGACGTTTCCGGCTCCACCCGGGTCGGGTAGCCGAGCTCGAGCGCCCAGAAGGCGGCGTCCATGCCGTGGCAGGCCATGTCGCCGAGCGCCCCGGTGCCGAAATCCCACCAGCCCCGCCAGTTGAACGGCGCGTAGGCGGGGTTGTACGGCCTCTCCGCGGCGGGGCCGAGCCACAGGTTCCAGTCGAGCGTTGACGGCGGGGTGTGCAGCTGAGTCGGCCGGTCGATCCCCTGGGGCCAGATCGGGCGGTTGGTCCAGTAGTGGACCTCGCGCACCGCGCCGATCACGCCGGCCTCGACCCATTCACGGATCTGCCGCGTGCCCTCGTTGGTGTGTCCCTGGTTCCCCATCTGGGTCAGCTGCTTCGGCCGGGCCGCCGCTTCCCGCATGAGCGCGCGCACCTCACCCATGGTCCGGGCCAGCGGCTTCTGGCAGTAGACATGCTTCCCGGCCCGGAGGGCAAGCATCGTCGCCGCGGCATGGCTGTGGTCGGGGGTGGAGACCGTGACCGCGTCGATGTTCCTGAGTTCCTTGTCGAGCATCTCGCGGTAGTCCTTGTACCGCCGCGCCATCGGGTAGCTCCGAAACGCGTCCTCGGCGGCGTTCCAGTCCACGTCGCAGAGCGCCACGAGGTTTTCGCCCTCCATGCCGCGGACGTCGCTCCGGCCCATCCCCCCCACCCCGATGCATGCCACGTTGAGCTTGTCGCTCGGTGCGCGGTAGCCGCGGCCCAGCACGTGGCGCGGGACGATGTGAAACAGGGCGGCGGCGCTCGCGGCGCTGTTGACGAACTCGCGGCGGGAAGGGTCTGTACGGCGCATCAGGGCGACTCCCGGTTTGGGGCGGGTGGTCAAGGGAAACGGAGGCGACCGCGCGGGGCGAGCCCGCTCAGGGCTGTTCCTGCCGGCGATTCCGATTGCCGCCGCTGAACAGCAGCGCAAACACCACCATGATCATCGCCGCGCCGGCCGCGGGCCAGCGCCAGATGGTGGACCAGTCGTGGCCTCCTGCCGGCAGGGCATAGCGCTGGACGATGACGCCCGACGCGTAGCTGCCGATCAGGTACCCGATACCCTGGGTGATGAAGGTGATGAACCCCTGGGCCGCCGCCCGGATCCTGAGCCCGGCCCGCAGGTCCACGTAGATCTGCCCGGTGACGAAGAAGAAGTCGTAGCAGATGCCGTGCAGCAGAATGCCGCCATAGAGCATCCAGATCGCCCCGCCGGCGTCGCCGTGGGCGAACATCAGATACCGGACCGACCAGGCCGCCATGCCCATCAGCAGGATCGCCTTCACCCCGAAGCGAGCGAGGAAGACCGGCAACATCACCATGAACAGGATCTCGGACATCTGCCCCAGTGTCATCCTGCTGGCCGGGGCAGTCATGCCGACTTCGTTCAGGAACAGGTTGGTGAAGGCGTAGTAGAACTGGAGCGGGATGCAGAGCAGGAACGAGCCTATGACGAACGCCGCGAACGACCGGTCTTTCATCAGCGCGAGGGCGTCGAGGCCGAGCACGTCGCGGATGTTGAGCGGCTTGCCGGCGGCGTGCGGCGGGGTATTGGGGAGGAACAGCGAAAACCCGGCAAGCGCCAGCGACGCCCCGGCGGCGATCTGCATCGGCACGGCGGAAGCCTCCAGGCCCAGGTGCCCGATGATCTGCCCGGCGACGATCCAGCCGATGGTACCGAGAACCCGGATCAGGGGGAATTCCTTCGCCGGGTCCTTCATGTTGTCGAACGCCAGCGAGTTCGTCAGCGCCAGCGTCGGCGCGTAGCACACCGCGTAGCCGATCAGCAGCGGATAGAAGCGGTCGAAGCTCCCCTCCTGCGATGCCCAGTAGATCAGCACCGCGCCAAGCCCGTGGAGCAGCGCCAGGATCTTCTGGGTGGCGAAGAACCGGTCGGCGATCATCCCGACGAAGAAGGGGGCGATGATCGCCCCGATGGCCATGGTGCCGTAGGCGGCGCCGATCCTGGGCCCGTCGAACCGCAGCGTCTGCCCGAGATAGGTCCCGAGGGTGACGAACCAGGCCCCCCAGATGAAGTACTGGAGGAACATCATCGCGGAAAGTTTGGTTCGGATCATGGCTCTCGAATCCTGACGTTGCGGTACGCGACCCAGTCGCCATGGTCCTGCAGCGCGATGTGGCCCCGGGGGGCTCGGCCGTACTGGGGCCACTCGGCGAACTTGGTCGCCTTCACCTTTGCCTCCCAGTCCGGGCTCATCAGCTCGTAGCTCACCACCTGCTGGCCGTTGAGCCAGTGTTCCACGTGGTTGCCCTTCACGATGATGCGCACCTGGTTCCACTCACCGGCAGGATGAACGACTCCCGCAGGGGCTGCGTAGAGTCCGTAGGCTGAGCCGGCGCTGGTCAGGCGCGAGGCGCCATCGCGGTGCGCAGCATCGTCCAGCACCTGCATCTCGGGGCCGGAGTAATAGCCATATTCGCCGTCCTCCGTCACCCGGTAGAAGATGCCGCTGTTCCCGCCGGGCGAGATCTTCCACTCCAGCGCGAGCTCGAAGTCGGCGAACTGATCCACAGTAATGATGTCTCCCGCCTCGCCCACCCTGGTCAGGGCGCCATCCACCACCTGCCAGCCGGCGGGCATCTCCTGCTTCTGGTAGCCGCGCCATCCGGCCGTGGACTGGCCGTCGAAGAGCAGACGCCAGCCCGCCCTGGCCTCCTCCGGCGTGAGGGTGTTGTGGTTCATGGGAGCCGCCTGGGCACACATGGTGGTGGCCACGAGGGAGCAGGCCAGTACAGCGGCCTTGCAAGATCTCCTGAAGACCTGGTGGGAGCTGGCGTCTGGCATCGGAAGCCTGTAGTTCGGGAGAGCGTGCCCAAGAATACGCCTGACGGGAGGGCGGCGGAAGAGCGTGCTTGCGCATCTCCCTGCCGCTCCGCATGATAGGCCACCCTGTCCAAGGGGTGAGGCGCTGCCGGACCCGCAGTTCGAGGCGTTCCGCCTCGCCGTTGCCAGCCGTTTCCGCGTCGAGCGCGAGCTCGGGCGCGGGGGGATGGCGACGGTCTTCCTCGCCGAGGATTTGAAGAACCACCGCCCCGTCGCCCTGAAGGTCCTGCGGCGCGAAATCGCTTCCGTCATCGGAGGCGACCGCTTCCGGCGCGAAATCGAGATCGCGGCACGCCTGCAGCATCCCCACATCCTGCCGCTGTACGATTCCGACGAGGCCGGCGGCATCCTCTACTACGTCATGCCGTATGTCGAGGGGGGCACGCTCAAGGACCGCCTCATCAAGGGACCAGAGCCGAGCGTCGCCGAGTCCCTCGCCCTGGCGCGCCAGGTGGCGCAGGGGCTGGCCTACGCCCATGCCCAGGGGCTGGTCCACCGCGACATCAAGCCCGCCAACATCTTCCTCTCCAGCGATCACGCCTTCGTCGGCGATTTCGGCATCGTCCGGATCATGGGCGAGGCGGTCACACGGTCGGGTCAGCTGACCGAATCCGACATGGTCGTCGGCACGCCGATCTACATGGCGCCGGAGCAGCTCAGGGGATCCGCCGACGTGGACGGCCGCGCCGACCAGTACTCGCTGGCCTGCGTGCTGTACGAAATGCTGACGGGCAATCCGCCCTCCTCGGCTGCCCGGGGGGCAGACACCCTGCAGCATTCCCTGCGCAGGGCGCGGCCCGAGCTGTCCAGGGCCACGACCCAGGCCGTCACGCGCGCCCTCGCCCAGGATCGCGATGCCCGCTTCGCCACTGTGGCGGCCTTCGCCGAGGCGCTGGAATCGGCCATGGTGATTCGTATCGAAAACCTCTGGCCGCGTTTCCTCCGGCGCGTGCCTCCCGCGGTGCGGTGGCTGGCGGTCGGCACCGCCGGCCTTGTGATCGCGTGGGCCGCCTGGTTCGCACCCTGGCCGGATGCGGCCGGTTGCACGGCACTCTCGCAATCCGACACGACCACCTACGCGGTCTTTCCGTTCGAGTATGAGGACGACACGCCTCCCGTCGGTGAGGAGCCCCTGCTGGCCGAGGCGCTCTCACGCTGGGGCGGTGTGCGCGTGACCGACCAGTTCCAGTTGCGGGAAGCCGTCGAACGGCGAAGCGCGGGGCCGATGCGGCTGCGCGATGCGCGGGACATCGCCTGCAGGGTGGGCGTCAGGCGATTCGTACTGGGCAACGTAGGGGCGGTGCCGGGCAGCGACTCGATCCGGGTCTCGGCCCGGCTCTACGACCTCGGCCCGGAGGACTTGCCGCTCGCCGGCGCCGGGTTCCACATGGCGTCCTCACTGGCGGGCGCGGACGCCCTTTTCGGGACTCTCGCGGATTCGCTGCTCTTCCGCGGCAGCCCTCCCCCGGAGGGGTTGGCGCGCGCTGGCACCCGAGTCCTGGCGGCACGCCAGGCATTCGACTCGGGGCAGCGAGCCCTCTCGGCGTGGGACCTCCCGGCGGCGGATTCGGCTTTCCGGCGAGCCGTGATGATGGATCCCGCCTATGCGGCGGGCAACCTCTGGCTGGCGCTGGTCAGAGGCTGGCAGCGGCGGGAACCAGCGCTCTGGTTGCCAGCGGCCCAGCAGGCCGCCGGGCGCGCCGGGGACCTCCGGACCAGCGATTCACTGATGGCGCAGGCGGTACTCGCGATGGGCACCGGGGAGATCGAGCGCGCCTGCCCCATCTGGCGGACCCTGACACGTGACGAGCCCAGGCGCTTCGCCGCCTGGTACGGACTCAGCCAGTGTCTGCGGGGAGATTCCATCGTTGTCCGTGACCGCTCGAGCCCGAGCGAATGGCGGTTCCGCTCGAGCTACCACGAGGCGCAGCAGGCCTACCTGGCCGCGATCCGGCTCCTGCCCACGATCCTCGCGTCCCCGGAGAATGCGGTGGGCGCACTGTCGAACGGCTTTCTCTACGTCACTCCGACCCGGCACCGGAAGGGGCAGGCCCTGCCTCCCGACAGCGGAACCTTTGCCGCGGCCCCGGGCTGGGCCGGGGACAGCCTTGTGTTCCTCCCCTGGCAACGGGCCCCCAACGTCGAGCTCTGGGCACCGCCGGCGGTCAATCCCGCCGAGGCCATCCGGCGCCAGCGCCTGCTGCTGGACACGCTGGCCCTGATCTGGGTGACGGAGGCACACGCCAGCGTCGATGCCCACCTGGCCCAGGTCGAGGCGATGGCCCTCGCCGTGGACCCCGCCGCGGTGGACTCGGCCCGGAGCGCCCGCCGCTACGCCCGTGACCCGGCTTCCCGAGTCAGGGTCATCGATGCCGAGGTCCGCACCCTGTTGCAGTTTGGCCTGCCCGACCGGCTCGACCACCTCCATCGGGCGCGAGCACTGGCCGACTCTGTCCTGGGCGATCCGGAGCTCACCGCGCACGCCGACCCTGCCGTCGTCGCCGGCCTGGCGGCGCTGACCGGACGCGCGGGACGCGCCGCGGCGGCCGCCCGCAGTTCCGCGGCCCGGCCGGATTGGGATCTCCCCAAGCCCCTGCTGCAGGCCGCGCCAGGCCTGCTCATGTACGCCGCCATGGGAGGACCGAAGGACAGCATCCAGACACTCTGGCGCCTGACCCGCGACGCGATCCAGCAGGGGCTGCCGGAGGCACGCCGGTTCGAGCGGGCGATGGAGGACGTCGGCCGGCCCGCCACGATGGTGTTCCCGGCCGAGACGCTGCCCTCAGTCTTCGAACTGCGGAACAAGGGCGACTGGCTCCTCACGCTCCAGGCGGCCTTCGCCGACTCGGGACGGGCCGCCATCCGGCGTTGGCGCGACTCGGCCGCTCCCACGCTGGTCGACAACCCCTCGACATTCGACACGGCACTTCCCATCGCGGCGCTACTTCTCGCCGCCGGCGACACCCTGCTCGCCACCAGGTACCTCGACCACAACCTGGCCAGCATCCGGTTCCGGTCGTACGAGAGTTTCGGTAATCCGGTCGAGTTGGCCACGATGGTGAGGGCCATGATACTCCGTGCCAGGCTTGCCGACCGGGTCGGCGATGCCGCGACGGCCCGGCGGTGGGCGGGAGCGGTGGTCACGCTCTGGAGCGGCGCCGACGACACGTTCATGCCCGAGATCCGGCGGCTTCGCACCATGGCCGGCTGAGCCCGGTCGGCGGGCGCGTACAGTCCCCTCAGCAAGGAGGTTCGCATGACCTGGAAGCGGTCACACATGCTGCCGTCGGTCGTCGCCCTGGCGTTCGCACTCGGTTCGTGGGCATGCGCGGGGAAGGTGGCGGATGGGAAGGGAGGGGAGAGGCCCGGGGCGGACACGGTGCGGGTAGTCCAGTTCCCCGGCCACGCGGAGTGCCCCGATCATGGATCCTTCATCGCATGGCGGGGGGATACTTCCAGCGCATTCAGTCAAGTCGCCCTAGCTGGAGCGGCGACCCTCATCCCGGAGTTCCACGACTGCCAGCGCCTCATCGACACCGACCATCAGTTCGGTCCGCTGGTGGGGATCTGGGTGCCCGAGTACCTCCCTACGGTGGAGGACTCCCTGCCCGACAACGAAACGGCGATCCCGGTGGCGATCGTCCACGCCTGGGACGGGGTCTATCAGCACCTCGACATCGCTCAGAAGTGGAACTGTCTCTACCTGCTCCGGAAGCCGGGGGCCGACGGCGAGTTCAGGGCGAAGATGATCCATGTGAACGAGGAGTCCGACTGCGCCGGAAAGCGGCCCGTCAGCGATCTCCCCCCGCCGTACCTCAACGTGACCCCCGTGACGATTCCCGGACTCGCCCTGGCGGACTACCCCGCCGCGGGCCGCTGGGACCGCGACCGCCACGCCCCCAAGCACTTCATCGGACTCTCGTGCGGGGCGGCGTGGTGCGAGATCTCACGCGGTGCACATGGATCATCGCGCCGGTACTCGCTCAATCTGGGTGCCGCGCCGAAGAAGCGGCGCGTCTTCGAGGTCAAAGGCTGGTATGACGAGCAGTACCTCGCGGTCCCGACGGACCCCCCGGGGGGGCTGGAGCCGCTCCCATTCCTCGGCACCATGGTGCCCGACGCCAATCTCCAGGACCGTCAGCTCTCCGACTTCGAAGGAGTGTGGGTACCCGCCGGAGTGGTGAGCCTGGAAGAGGAGTCGCCGGAGTACCGCGACAAACTGAACATCTCGCCGGGATCGCTCCCCAGCGGATACGATGCCGGCGCCAACCTGACGAGAGTGAGCCTGTGCTGGGAGAGCGGCGCCAAGGCCTGCCGGTTCCAGCCGGCGGCCGACAAGCCCGCCTGCGGCGGGACAGCCGATCAGTGGTACGCCCGCATCGAGGAGCCCGGATCCGTGGCCCGGTACCACTATGAGTGCGTCACCCGCCACGATCACTCCGGCTTCGGCCGGCCGATCCCCGGCACGGCGCGCTGGTCATGGAAGGAAGACGATGAGACCCAGTGGTGGCGTTGCGCCCAGGGCTGCTGCACCGTGAAGCCCTGAAGCGAGCCGACGATCCGACCGGCTCCCGTGCTCTGGCGCGGGGGCCGGGCCCGCCGTAGTCTCCGGCATGCACCGACGCCACCTCCTCCGCCTCCTCGGCGCCGCCGCCGCACTGCCGTTCGTCCCGCGAGAGGCGGAAGCCGCCCTCGCCTTTGGGCGCGCGGCACATCAGGCCGCGCGAGGACCGGGATTCCGCGCGCTCTCCGCCGCGCAGGCCGAGCTGGTCGCCGCACTCGCCGACCTGATCCTGCCGCGGACCGATACGCCGTCCGCCAGTGACGTCGGTGTTCCCGCATTCATCGATCACATGCTGGTGGAGTGGTACGCCCCGGAGGACACCCGGCTCTTCCTCCAGGCCCTCGACGACATTCACCGCCAGGCCGGTGGTGACTTCCTCGCCCTCGACGAGGCACGGCAGGTGAGCGTGGCAGGCGACCTGGACCGGTTCGGCGGCGGCGACCGCGGCACCGCCGCGTGGGCTTGGGGCCGGATCAAGTCCCTGACGGTGTACGGCTATTTCACCTCGGAGAAGGTGATGACCGAAGTGACGAGGGACCCGATCATCCCGGGGCGCTTCGCGGGCTGCGTCGCGCAGGAGTCCTAGTGTCGTGGCGCTGACCTACGACGCCATCGTCATCGGCTCCGGCATCTCCGGCGGCTGGGCCGCGAAGGAGTTCACCGAGCGCGGCCTCCGGACCCTGGTCCTGGAGGCGGGCGGCCCGGTCGATCCCGCCACCGACTACGTCGAGCATGTCCAGCCATGGCAGATGCCCTTCCGCGGCTGGGGCGACCGCGCGAAGCTCGAACGCGAGCAGCCGGTCCAGAGGCAGTGCTATGCCTGCGACGAGTGGTCGGGGAAGTTCTTCGTCAACGATCTCGAGAATCCCTACTCCACGCCGGCGGACAAACCCTTCGCCTGGATCCGCGGCCGGCAGGTGGGGGGCCGCTCGATCATGTGGGGACGCCAGGTCTACCGCTGGAGCGACCTCGACTTCGAAGCCAACGCGCGGGACGGCCACGGTGTGGACTGGCCGATCCGCTATTCCGACATCGCCCCCTGGTACGACCACGTCGAGCGCTTCATCGGCGTGAGCGGCCGGGCCGAGGGGCTCTCCCAGCTTCCCGATGGCCAGTTCCTCCCGCCGATGGAGATGAACTGCGCCGAGGCCCACGTGCGGGAGAAGCTGCTGGCGGCGTACGCCGGGGAGCGGGTGCTCACCATCGGCCGCTGCGCCATCCTGACCCGCGAGCACCGCGGCCGCGCCGCCTGCCACTACTGCGGCACCTGCGAGCGGGGTTGCGTCACGGGGAGCTACTTCTCCAGCCTCAGCTCGACCCTGCCCGCCGCGCTCGCCACCGGGCGCCTGACACTCCGCCCGCACAGCGTGGTCGAAAGCGTCGTCTACGACGCAGAGAAGCGCCGGGCCGTGGGGGTACGGGTGATCGATGCCAACACCTTCGAGGCACTCGAATTCCGGGCGCGGATCGTCTTTCTCTGCGCCAGCACCCTCGAGTCCACCCGGATCCTGCTCAATTCGAAAAGCGCGGCGTTCCCCACCGGGCTCGGCAACGCGAGCGGGGAGCTGGGACACAACCTCATGGATCACTCCATGGGTCACGGCGCGCGGGGGACGGTGCCCGGGTTCACCGACCGCACCACCTTCGGCGACCGCCCCAACGGCATCTACCTTCCCCGCTTTC
>JAOUIC010000487.1 GCA_029884275.1 Gemmatimonadota bacterium
GTCCGGTCAGGACCCGGTAGAGGAAGGCGGCGTCAGCCTCGTCCTCGAGGTGGTGGAGCCATTCGGCTGGGGCAGTCATGGGGTGGTGAATGTAGCCAATCGGATCGTTCCTCGTGGAACTGGTCACAAGTCACTCAGCCACAGCTACTTATAGCGTTGTCGGCGGTGGCTGCTGCGGCGTCGGCCGAAGCCGCCGATCCAGGCCGGGGCTGCGACTTTTCGGCCCGACCCGGCATCTTTCCCGGTATCTATGGTGGCCGCCCTCGTCCTCAGTGAATCCGAGCAGGTCCTGACCCGCGCCCGCGCGGGGGACATCGCCGCGTTGGAGCAATTGTACCGGGCGTACGAAGTGCCGGTGTACAACCTGGCCCGCCGGATCTGCCGATCGGTCGAGGACGCCGAGGACGTGCTGCAGGAGACCTTCTTCGAGGTCTGCCGCAGCATCCGGCAGTATCGTGGTGACGGCACTCTCTGGGGCTGGATTCGGTCCATCGCCTCGAGCAAGGCGCTCATGCGCCTCCGCCGCAACCGTTACCGCGACACCGACGAGCTCGACGAGGAGTTCCACCAGCCGGTGACTCGCGGCGAGAGCGGGCTCCGGATGGACCTCGAGGCCGCGCTCGAGCGACTGCCCGACCTCACCCGCGCGGTGGTGTGGCTGCATGACGTCGAGGGCTATACCCACGAGGAAATCGCGGGCCTGATGGGCAAGACTCCCAGTTTCTCGAAATCTCAACTCGCCCGGGCGCATACCCGACTGCGCCGCTGGCTGGGCGAGGAGGTGGCATGATGGGCGATCATCTCTCAATCGATCAGCTGCTCGATCTCCAGGAATCCGGGGTGGAGCCGGGGATGGCCAGGACCCGGGCGCACCTCGACTCGTGCAAGGCGTGCCGCCTCGAGGCCGACCGCCTCGCCCAGCGAAGCGCCCGGCTCCGTGCCCTGCCGTCACTCCGGCCGCCGCGGGACAACTGGGGCGGGATCCGGACTCGGGTGGAGGCGGAGCGGAGGCGCAGCTTCCTCCGGCGGGCAGCGCTCGTCGGGCTAGCAGCCGCGGCCACGCTGCTCCTGGCGGTGTGGCTCCGGCCGCTGGCTCCCGTCGCGCCGGCGTCGACCGGGGTCGCCGAGGCCAGGAGCCGCTCGAATCAGCTCGAGCAGTTCCTCCAGGCCTACGACGCCGACAGCCGCGTGACCAATGGCCGGACCGCCCACCTGGCGGTGGACCTCGAGGACCGGATTGCGTTGGTGGATCGTCAGCTCGAGGCCGCCCAGCTGCTGGAGGCGCGCCAGCGCGATCCAGCGATGCTGCAGCTGTGGCGTCAGCGGGTTGGGCTGCTCGATGCCCTGGTGGATGTCCATCTGACCCAGGCGAGCGCGGTCGGGTTCTAGGGATCGCTCGCCGACGTGATGTCTGTTGATTGTGGGGGAGTCATGAGGAGTATCGCCTGCGTTCTGCTGAGCCTGACGGCCGTTCCCGGATTCGTGACCTCCCAGGAGGCTCCTCGTCCGGCGCCGAAGGCTCAGCGGGTCGACTCGGTGATGGAAGTCGGGCCGCGGGATCGGGTGAGGGTGCTGACGATGCGCCGGGCGCGGCTCGGTGTCTCGGTCAACCTCCAGGCCGAAGAGAGCGACTCGATCGGTGCCCTGATCCAGAGCGTGACCCCGAACAGCCCTGCCGCCCGGGCCGGTCTCCAGTCGGGCGACATCATCACCCGGTTCAACGGGAAACCGCTCATCGGCGAGGGGTTCACGGTCGGCAGCGAGCAGTCCGCACCAGGCCTCCGGCTCATCGAGCTGGCAGCTCTCCTCGAGCCCGGGGACACCGTCCAGCTGGATTACAGGCGGGGAGCCTCGCGGCGTACCGCCACCGTCATCGCGGGAGATGAACCGGCCTACACCTGGCGAACTCCCGATGGGGGCTCGGGGTTTGCCTTCGGTTCCGACCCCGAGGCGGCAGCGGAGGCATACCGCCGCTCGGAAGAAGCGATGAGGGGCATGCTGCGGCGGACGCCTCCCTCCGAGTTGGAACTCCGTGAGATGCCGGGGTACCCGGCCCACGCACCGCGGATGCTCTTCCTCGGCGGCGGCGCCCTGGCGGAGCTGGAGCTGGCGCCCATGAACCCCGAGCTGGGGCGCTACTTCGGCACCACCGAAGGGGTGCTCGTGATCCGGGCGCCATCGGAGTCGAAGCTGCGCCTGAAGGGGGGCGATGTCGTCCTCTCGGTCGACGGCCGGACCGTTGCCTCGCCGGCGCACCTGATCCGGATCCTGCGCAGCTATGAGACGGGGGAATCGTTCCGGGTGGACCTGATGCGGATGAAGAAGAAGGAGACGGTGCAGGGAACTATCGGGGAGTAACCGTCCTCCCCCCTTCCC
>JAOUIC010000488.1 GCA_029884275.1 Gemmatimonadota bacterium
TGAGCCGGTGCAGCAGCTCGTCGGTGGCCTCGAGGATCTCCTGGGCGTCGTTGGCTTCCACGGATGTCGCACCGCGGATTCCCCTGACCTCTCTGGGATGCTGGTTGCTCATGACCGATAATTTAGCGCGCTCGCTCCGTCTCATGCTGGTCACCGACGACGACCTGCTCGGCGGCCGGGACCCCGTCGCGGTGGCCGAGGCGGCGGTGCGAGGAGGAGTGACCTCGGTGCAGCTCCGCCTCAAGCGGGTGTCCCCGCGCGAGCTTCTTCGGCTGGCCGTGCGCCTCCGGGAGCGCCTCACGGTGCCCGTCATCGTCAACGACCGGACCGACGTCGCCGCCTGTGCCGGCACGGGGGTCCATCTCGGCCCTGACGACCTGCCGGTGACGCTGGCCCGGGCGATTCTCCCGCCGGGAGCATTGATCGGGGCGTCGGTGGGCACGACGGCCGAGGTGCCGAATGGCGCGGAGGCATCGTACTGGGGGGTCGGGCCGTGGCGCGAGACCCGAACCAAGGGGGATGCCGGCGGGGCGCTCGGGGAAGAGGGCTTCCGGCGCATCGTCGCGCTCGCGGGCAGCATTCCCTGCGTGGCCATCGGCGGGATCCGGCCCGAGGACTTGGCCGGCGCCCGCGCGGCAGGTGCCGTGGGCCTGGCGGTTTCCTCGGGCCTCCTGGGAGCAGAGCGGATCGAGGAGGCGGCCCGCCAGTACGTGGAAGCCTGGGGGAGCGGTTAGCGGGCTCCGCCGCGGCGCACGGCCGCGATGGCGCGGTTGTGTTCCCTGAGAGTCCGGCTGAAGACGTGGCGGCCATCGGGGCCGGCGACGAAATAGAGCCACGGGACGTCGGCGGGGTAGAGCGCCGCTTCGATGCTGGCGAGTCCGGGCGAGTTAATCGGCCCCGGCGGCAGCCCGGCTCGCTGGTAGGTGTTGTACGGCGACCCGATTTCGAGGTCCTTGAAGTACAGCCGGCGCTTCCGCTGGCCGGTCGCCCGCTGGATGGCGTACTGGACGGTCGGGTCGGCCTGCAGCAGCATGCCCCGCCGGAGCCGGTTGTGGTACACCCCCGCGATGACCGGACGTTCCTCCGCCTCCATTGCCTCGGCCTCGACGATTGAGGCCAGCGTCACGAGCTCGTTCCGCGAGAGTCCGAGGGAGTCGAGGCGCCGGTCCCACTCCGACCGCCAGGATCGCGCGAAGCCCGCCGACATGGCGTCCACCGCCGCGCGGGCGGTCACGGGGAGGGGAAGGGTGTAGGTCTCCGGCAGGAGGAACCCCTCCAGGGTTTCCCTGCCTGGCGCCAGTTTGGCCCGCCAGGGGGATTCCCTCGCCGCCGCCATGACGGAGTCCGGCTCAATTCCAAGCCGCGACTGCACCAGCTCGGCCAGGTCGATCAGTGAGAGCCCCTCCGGGGCGGTGAGGCGCGTCGTGGCGACGCGACCGGCCCGCAGGGCCGTGATGGCGCCCCAGGCTCCGAGCTCGCGGGGAAGGTCGTAGGTCCCCGCCTTCAGCCGGCGTTCCGAGCCGCGCAGCCGGGTCAGGAGCCCGAACCAGCGGGAGCTCCCTACGATTCCGCGCGACTCGAGCGAGTCCGCGACAGTGGCGAGCGGGGCTCCCGGCGGGATCGTGACCCGCTCCACCGGCTGGCCGGCAGGGGGCGGCGCGCAGGAGGCCAGCCACACCAGGCTCGTCAGCGTCAGGAAGACTCTCACGTGGAACTTCCCCGGCGCATGTCGAGGAACCCCTGGAGCAGGATGGAGGCGGCGAGGGCGTCGACGTCCTCGCGCCGTCCCCTGGTGGAGCCCTGCTGGTCGCGTATGGCGCGATGGGCCCGCACCGTCGTCAGCCGTTCGTCCACCAGTTCGACGGGAAGCCGGGTCCGGAGGGCGAGCACTTCGGCGAGCTCCCGGGCGGCGAAGGCGCTCTCCCCTTCGGCGCCGCTGAGGTCGAGGGGGTGCCCGACGACGATGCCGACCGGCGAGGCGGCCGCCAGATGCGACAGGAAGGCCGGCATCGGGAATCGCTTCCCCGGACGGCGCACCAGGGCGCCCAGGGGGGAAGCGAGGAACTGTCGCTCATCGGAAAGGGCGAGGCCCAGTCGGACCTCGCCCCAATCGACGGCAACGATGCGGCCTTCACGCGGGATGGACATGGACGAGAACGGCGATGGCGCGAAAGGGGCGCACCATGGCGCAGCAGGGGCGCGCCATGGCGCGCCCCTACTGCGCCATGGTGGCGAAAAACTCCTTGTTGGTCTTGGTCCGCTTCATCCGTTCGAGCAGGAACTCGAGCGCCTCGACCGGCGGCATATCCGCCAGGAAGTTGCGGAGCAGGTACACCCGGTTGAGTTCGTCCTTGTCCATCAGGAGCTCCTCC
>JAOUIC010000037.1 GCA_029884275.1 Gemmatimonadota bacterium
GGCCTGCAGCGAAGGACGCCGCGAACTGCTCGAAGCTCCGGTCATCGAACGACGCGGGGATCTCGACCACCCGGCTCATGCGCTTCCTCCGGCCAGCACCAGATTGCCCCGCAGCAGTTGCCCCAGGCGGCCGGCGCCCCGGAGCGTCGCGTTGCGGGCCGCGAGCTGGTTGGCGGATCGGATGGCGGCCTCGGGTGCCGCCCCGGCCAGCAGGGCGGCACACACTCCCGCCCCGAACACGTCGCCGCAGCCCGTGGGGTCGAGGGCCTCGACCCGTGGGGCGGGAACAAGCCCGCTCCGGACCGGACCTCCTCCACGCGGGATGGCGCGGTCCCGGCTCGCTCCCCACCCCGCGAACGCCGGCTGGGAAAAGTAGACCGCCCCGCGCGGGCCGAGGGTGACCACCAGCAGTGACACCCCCGCGTTGAGCGCCCGGGCTGCCACGGCCATCGGGTCGGCGCCGAGCTGGGCCATTTCCTCCTCGTTCAGCTGCACCACATCGAAGCAGCCGAGCCAGTCGTCGGCCGCCTCGAGAGGCCGGGGCAGGCGCAGCCCGTCCTGGGGCATGGCCAGCAGCAGACTGTGGAGGTCGGCGTAGATGGGGCCGTGGAATCCCTGCCTGAGAGCCCGCGCGGTCCCGAGTTCGAGCTCGAACCCCGAGATGAAATTGACGTAGAGCGCGTCGAGATCACGGACCATCGGTCCCAGCTCGGCCCAGGTCCAGCCCGGCACGCCGCCAGACATCCGCTCGCAGCGCCGTTCGGCGGATTGATACCGGAGGGTGACCCGGTTGTTCGGCACCGGAACCTCCACGCAGCGCCCCCCGGGCGTCAGGTGACCGAGGGTCGCGACCAAGGAAGCCGCCTCGTCCCGCAGGTCGCTGCCCACCTTGATCAGGGGAACGATCTCCCAGCCTGGAGGGAGAGTCGCATCCAGTCCCCCCAGCGCGTAGGCGATCCCGCCCCACTCCTCCACCGGCTCGGCCAGCGGGTCACGACCGTGGATCACATCCCAGACCAGCGAACCGAGCACGCCGAGCCTCACACGATCCCCGCCTCGGTCTGCTCGATGAACGCCCGGGCCGCTCCGTACACCCCCGCCTCGCCGGTCAGTTCGCCCGGGACGATGCGGCAGACCTGGACCGCGGGCTTGAAGGCCCGCCGGGCCACCTCGCGGCGCAGCGGCTCGAAGAGGCTCTCGCCCGCCCGCGTGACCCCGCCGACGATGACGATCGCCTCGGGATTGAAGATGTTGATCAGGCTGGCAACGGCGGCCCCGAGGTACTTGGCGGTATCCCGCACCACCTCCAGCGCCAGCTCGTCGCCGGCGTGGGCCGCGTCGTACACCGTCTGCGCAGTCACCTGGCTCAGCTCGCCCCGGACGAGGGACGGCAACGTCGATTGCCCGCCGCTCTGGATCGCCTCCACCGCGCGTAGCGCGATGTTGGGTCCCGAGGCATAGGCCTCGATGCAGCCGTAGTTGCCGCACTTGCAGCGCCGGCCATGCGCGTCGATCGTCATGTGCCCGATCTCGCCGGCGATGTCCGTGGCGCCGTGGAACAGCCGGCCGTCGATGATGATTCCCCCGCCGATGCCGGTGCCGATGGTGAGCCCCACCGTGACCCGGGTGCCGCGGGCGGCGCCCTGCCACCACTCGCCGAGGATGGCGCAATTGGCGTCGTTGTCGAGGGCGGTGCGAAGGCCGAGCCCGTCCTGCAGCCGCTGCCGGAGCGGCATGTTCACCCACCCGAGGTTGGGCGTGAGCAGCACCAGGCCGGACCTCCTGTCCAGCGGCCCCGGCGAACCGATGCCGGCGCCAATCAGCTCCATCCTCGGCATCGCCGCCCGGGCGTCGGCGATGCTCGCTTTGGCGGTCGAGACGATGCGCTCGACCACCGCATCGGGACCCTGTTCCGCTCCGGTCGGAACGCTCCGAACCCCGTGGATGCGCGACCCGTCCTCAGCGACGACGCCGGTGACGATGTTGGTGCCGCCGAGGTCGACCCCGACGATGTGGTGCATGGCGGTCCAGGGAAGTGGGGTACGGGCTGCCGGCCTGGGAGAATAGTAGGCCGATCCGCTAAACCCTCAATCCCTCGATGGCCGCAACCAAGCGGGCGACCGGGATGTCGCGGAGGCAGCGATGATGGCCGCGCGGACAGGTCATCGGGCCGTGGGGGGAGCAGGGACGGCAGGGAAGGTCCGGGTGCTCGACCACCGCAGAGGTGTCGGAGAGCGGGCCAAACCCGAATCGGGTGACGGTGGGGCCGAAGATCGCCACGACGGGCCGGTTGAGCGCGCTGGCGAGGTGGAGCGGTACGGAATCGTTGGTTACCAGGAGCGACGCCTGCTCGAGCGCAGCCGCCGTACCGCGGAGGGTCAGCGCCCCCACCGCAGACCGGATCCTCCCCGGCGCCCGCGCCACCACCGCCTCGGCCAGGCCCGCGTCCTCCGGCCCCCCGACCACCACGATCGGGTCGGGCAGCGCCGCCGCCAGGTCAGCGAACCAGGGCCAGCGCTTGGTTCCCCACCTGCTGCCAGGGGCCATCACGATGAAGGGGGGCTCCACACCGGAGGCGCTGAGCCAGGAGTGGGCCTGGCGGCGGTCGGATTCGGTGAGCGGCAGCCAGGCGGCGTTGATAAGCGCGTCACCGGTCCGCTGGAAGCCGCCGCGCGACACCGTGCCGAACTCCGGCAGTCCGCCCGGGATGTTGATCCACTTCCCGGCGTGCCCCGCCAGCGCGGCCAGGCGCGCGACCTGATGCCCGTCCGCCTGGTAGCGGATCCGGCGGGTGTACGTCACCGCCGCGGCCCGTCCGCCGAAGCCGGTCCGTTCAGGAATGCCAGCCAGGAGCGCCAGCATGGCCGAGCGCGCCGAGCGGTGGGGCAGGAACGCCCGGGCATAGCGTGCGCTCCGCAGCCGGATGACCAGGGAGGCGAGCCCCAGCGCTCCTCGTTGGGCGCCGCGCTTGTCGAACGGGATCACCTGGCGTATGGCGGGGTGCGGGCGGGCCAACTCGGCCGCGGCCGGCGTGGTGAGGAGGTCCACCGGGCCGAATCGCTCGGCCAGGTGCTGCAGCAGCGGGAGGGTGAGAACGACGTCGCCGAGGTGCGCGGTCTGGATGACCAGCGTCCGGTCGGGGGGCACTAGTCGACCTGGAGCACCGCGAGGAAGGCCTCCTGGGGAATCTCCACCGAGCCGAGCTGCTTCATCCGCTTCTTCCCCTCCTTCTGCTTCTCCAGGAGCTTCCGCTTGCGGGTGATGTCGCCGCCATAGCACTTGGCCAGCACGTCCTTGCGCAGGGCGGAGATGCTCTCGCGGGCGATGATCTTGTTGCCGATCGCCGCCTGGATGGCGACCTGGTAGAGCTGTCTCGGGATCAGTTCCTTGAGCTTCTCGGCGATCTTGCGGCCGTACTCGTACGCTTTGTCCTTGTGGATGATGACGCTGAAGGCGTCCACCGCGTCGCCGTTGATCAGCATGTCGAGCCGCACCAGGTCCGACTCGCGGTAGCCCGCCAGCTCGTAGTCCATGGCGGCATAGCCTCGGGTGTGACCCTTCAGCCTGTCGTAGAAGTCGAGCACGATCTCCGCGAGGGGGAAGTCGAAGTCGAACTCCACCCGGGTGGCATCGAGGTATTTCATCCCGTGGTACACCCCGCGGCGTTCCTGGCCCAGCTTCATGATCCCGCCGATGTACTCGGCCGGCGCCATGATCCGCGCCTTGACGTACGGTTCCTCGATGCGACTGATCTCGGCGGGATCGGGCAGGCGGGTCGGGTTCTCCAGCAGAGTCATCTCGCCGCTGGTGAGGTAGACCTGGTACTCCACCGTGGGCACCGTGGTGATGAGGTCGAGATTGAACTCCCGCTCCAGCCGCTCGCCAACGATCTCCATGTGCAGGAGGCCGAGGAAGCCGCACCGGAAGCCGAAACCGAGCGCGGTGGAAGTTTCCGGCTCGTACTGCAGGCTGGCGTCGTTGAGCTTGAGCTTGGCGAGCGCGTCGCGGAGCGTCTCGTACTGCTCCGAGTCGGTCGGGTAGAGTCCGGCGAACACCATCGGCTTCACGTCGCGGTAGCCCGGCAGGAGCTCGGCGGCGCGGTTCTGTGCGTCGAACACGGTGTCGCCCGCCCGGGTGTCGGACACGCTGCGCAGGCTGGCGATGAAATAGCCGACTTCACCGGCCTCGAGGAACTCCGCCGGCCGCTGGCCCAGCTGCAGGTAGCCCACCTCGTCCACGGTGAACACGTCGTCGGGGTGGGCCCCGAAGGCGATGTCCATGCCGCGCCGCAGTGTGCCGTCCACCACCCGGATGCTCGGGATCGCGCCGCGATATCGGTCGAAATAGGAATCGAAGATCAGGGCCCGAAGCGGGGCGTCCGGCTTGCCCGACGGCGCCGGGATCCGGGCCACGATGGCCTCGAGCAGCTCCGGGATCCCGGTCCCTTCCTTGGCGGACACGGCGAGGATCTCCTCCCGCCGCGAGCCGATCAGGTCCATGATCTCCTTCGCCCGGCGCTCCGGCTCCGCGCCCGGCAGGTCGATCTTGTTGAGGACCGGGATGATCTCGAGCCCCGCGTCGAGCGCGAGGAACAGGTTGGACAGCGTCTGGGCCTGCACGCCCTGGGAGGCGTCCACCACCAGCACGGCGCCCTCGCAGGCGGCCAGCGAGCGGGAGACTTCGTAGGTGAAGTCCACGTGACCCGGGGTGTCGATCAGGTTGAGCTCGTACTCGTGGCCATCCCGGGCCCGGTGGAGCATCCGGACGGCGTTGAGCTTGATGGTAATCCCGCGCTCGCGCTCGAGATCCATGGTGTCGAGCAGCTGCTCGCGCATCAGCCGCTTCTCGACCGCGCCGGTGGCCTCGATCAGCCGGTCGGCGAGCGTGCTCTTGCCGTGGTCGATGTGCGCCACGATACAGAAGTTCCGGATTCGGGACTGCCTCATGGCGGGTAAGATAAGGGGTGGCGGGAGGGGGTGGGCCCGACCGGATCAGCCGCCAGCGGTCCGGCCTGTATATTCATCCCATGCCCAACTCCTCCGCCTCCCTCGCCGAGTTCAACGAGTTCCGCAGCCGGATGAATGACGTCATCCTCAACGCGGGCAACCTCACCATCAACCGCTTCTTCGCGCTTGACCACCGCTGCTACGAGCCGGGCGTCCTGGGGAGCAAGACCAAGGAGATGCTCGGCCTGGTCGCGAGCCTGGTGCTGCGCTGCGACGACTGCATCACCTACCATGTGGTGCGGTGCCATGAGGAAGGGACGACCCGGGAGGAGTTCCTGGAGATCTTCTCCGTGGGGCTCGTGGTTGGGGGGAGCATCGTCATTCCCCACCTCAGACGCGCCATGGGGCGGCTCGAGGAACTGGAAGCCGCCCGTGAGCCGGGCGGGAGGGAAGACCACTAGCCTTCGGGCCCGACCAGCCGCGCGTTCCCCAGCAGCACGCCCCCGATGATCAGCGCGCCACCAGCCAGATGGGCCGCGGTGGGTCGCTCCCCGAGCACCAGTATGGCGACCATCGTCGCCACCACCGGCGTCAGGCAGGTGTAGAGCGCGGCTCGCGCCGCGCCCAGACGCTGGACGCCACGGCTCCATAGCAGGTAGGCCGCGACCAGTGACAGCAGAGTCGAATAGGCCAACCCGGCCCACGCCACGCCGGTGACCGCGCCCCATTCCACCCGCATCAGCGATGGCCACCCCGCGATGACCAGGCCCGGCATGCCGGTCAGGAGGGTCCAGGCAGTGACCGAAAGTGCCGAGATCCGGCCCGCGATCTTCCTGAGTCCCAGCGTGTAGGCGGCCCAGCACCCCACGCTGGCCAGGATCATGGCATCGCCCTGCCAGTCGCCGGCGGACAGCTCCAGCCCGCGCGCTCCCAGCACCGCCACCACCCCGGCTGTCGCGAGCGCCAGGGCCAGGCGCTGCCGGCCGCTCACCGTCTCCAGGCCCATGACCCCGGCGGCAACCGTGACGACGGTTGGCATCGACACGAGAATGAGCGATGTGTTGATCGCGCTGGTACGGGCGAGACCGTTGATGAAGAAGACCTGGTACAGCGTGTTGCCGATCAGGCCCAGCACGATCAGCGGCCAGATGAGGCCCGGATCCAGCGGCTGCCGCCGCTCCATCCGCCCCGCGAGGACCCAGACGAGGGCCGTGGCGGCGAGGAACCGGATCGCGGTGAACGCCATGGGTGCAAGGGTGGGAAACGCCAGCTTCGAGGCGGTGAAGTTCCCGCCCCAGAACAGCACGACCAGCAGCATGCCGACGTGCGGCGAGCGGAGCCTCGACATGGCGTGAAAGTAAGAGGAGGAGGGCGTCGCCGCCCTCCTCCCCGGTTTTCAGCCCTCGGCAGCGGTCCCCGCGCTACTGGCCGCCCCCGCCGACGTACTTCTGGTAGCTCGCCGGATCCCACTTGGGCCGCTCGGCAGTGTTGGCGATGTCCATGCCCATCTGGTACGCCAGGCGCGTGAACCTGGCCACTTTGTCCCAGTCGATCTTGTCAGGGGTGTCGCCCGCGCCATGGTAGTCCGGGTGCAAGCCGCTGGTGAAGAACAGCACGGGGACACCCTTCTGGGCGAAGCTGAAGTGATCCGACCGCGAATAGAGCCCTTCCTGGGGCCACGGGTCGTCGAGCGCGGTCATTCTCAACGCCGGGTTCGCGGTCGCCACCCGGTCGAGCGTCGCGCCAAGGTCCGAGTGCTGCCGCCCGATGACCGCCATCGAGTCCTTCAGCGTGTCGGAACGGCCCACCATGTCGCTGTTG
The DNA here is from genome assembly GCA_029884275.1 of Gemmatimonadota bacterium. Taxonomy (GTDB): domain Bacteria; phylum Gemmatimonadota; class Gemmatimonadetes; order Gemmatimonadales; family GWC2-71-9; genus JADJOM01. Next base: position 6,768 of record JAOUIC010000037.1, read on the forward strand.
AGGTTGGCGATGATGGAGGGGAGCGGAATGGTCGGGTGGTTGGCGAAGTACGCGCTCCCCCACAAACCGCGCTCCTCGCCGCTCACGGTGATGAAGACGATGGAACGCTTCGGTTTCACCGGCGCCGTCGCGAATGCCTCCGCGAGCTCGAGCACGGCGACCGTGCCGGAGCCGTCGTCGTCGGCGCCGTTGCAGATGGTGTCGGCGCCCTTCGCCGCGCACCCCTGGCCACCGGATGCGGTGCCGATATGGTCCATGTGGGCGCTGTATACCACGTACTCGTCCTTCAGGACGGGATCAGTCCCGCGCACGATGCCGATGACGTTGGGGGCGGTGGTCTTCTCCATCAGCCTCTGGACCGACCGGACGCGGAGGGTCACCCCCGCCACGGGCAGGGTCTTCAGCCCCTCGTCCGACTGGAGGGCGGAAGCGCCAATGCCGACCTGGCCCAGCCAGGAGCTGAAGGTCGATTCCCGGACGTAGATGATCGGCGGCAGCGCTAATCCGCCGTCCTCTTGCGGCCCCTTCACCTGGATCGTGGACTGGCCGGACACCATCGGGAACACCGAATCGGGCAGGACGGCAATGGCAACCGCCGGACGAAGGGGGAGCAGCACCCCCGCCGACGCATTGGTATGGGGACCGATGCCGAGCACGATCACCTGCCCGGTGACCGCTTGAGAGTCGACCGCGACGCCCTTCAGGGGATCGCCTGCAATGAGGGTCACGCCGGCGGTGATCTCACCCTCAACCTGGCCTCCCTGGACCGCGAAGTCAGCCCCGGCCTTCCAGTCTGCCGTGGCACGGCCGGTCGACCACACGCCCGAACTGTCGGGGAACGACTGCCAGACCTCGATCGGGTAGCGCTGGAAGAACGTCCCGCTCTCCCCGCCGGGCTCGAGCCCGAGGCGCCGGAACTCCGACGCAGCGTAGTTCGCCATCTTCTCGAGTCCCGGGCTCGGTGTGCCCCGGCCGCCCATCGAGTCATCGGCGATCAGAAAGATCCGGCGGCGGACGTCCTCGGCAGTGATCGACTCCGCACCTCGGCCAGCAGCCGGCGCCGGCGAAGCGGGAGTTCCGGCCGCCGACCCGCAGCCGGTGGCGAGCAGCGCGGCGGCCCAGAGTTGAGTGGCGCCTGGAGTCCGCGTGCGGGAGATGCGATTCATGTCAGTTCCCTCCCTTTTCGACGTACTTGTCGAAACTCGCCGGGTCCCACTTCGGCCGCTCGGGCGCGTTCGCGACCTCCTGCCCGAGGTAGAACAGCAGCTTCAGGATCCGCGCCTCCTTGTCGCTATCGATCTTGTCGGGAGAGTCGCTGACCTGGTGGTAGTCATCATGCACGCCGTTGAAGAAGAAGAGGATCGGGACCCCCTTCCTGGCAAAATTGTAGTGGTCCGACCGGGTGTAGAAGTTCTCCTGCGGCCAGCGATCGTCCACCGCGACCATGTTGAGTTCCGGATGGGCCGCCTGGACCCGCTCGAGCGTCTGGCCGAGGTCGGAATGCTCCCGCCCGATCGCCACGATGGTGTCGGGCCAGTTCCGGCCGATCATGTCGAGGTTGATGTTGGCGACGATCTGGCCGAGGGGGACCGTCGGGTGGGAGGCGTAATACGCGCTGCCGTACAGCCCCCTCTCCTCGCCGCTCACCGTCATGAAGATCAGCGACCGCTTGGGCCGCGCGCCGGAGCGGCTGAAGGCCTCGGCCAGTTCGATCACGCCCACCGTCCCCGAGGCGTCGTCGTCGGCGCCGTTGCAGATGCTGTCCGCGCCCTTGGCGCGACAGGAGCCCTGTCCCGCGATGCCGACATGGTCCATATGGGCGGTGAAGAGGACGTACTCGCTGCGAAGTTGCGGGTCGCTCCCTTCGACCACGCCGATGGTGTTTGGCGCCGAGGTGCTGTCCACCAGCCTCAGCTTCACGCCAAACCCGAGCGTCAACTCCGGAATCTGTCGGATGACTGGCGTCGCCGAGCCACGGATCGCGGCCAGGTCGATCGCTGCCTCGGATAGCACTGAGCCAAGCGCGCGCTCGTGCACCTCGAGCACCGGGGCGCCGCCTGGCGTCACGCCGGGGATGTCCATCCGCGTGCTTTTCGCCTGAGTGGCGACACTGCGCGCAAAGGTGGCCGAGTCGCGGTTCGAGATCACCATGACGCCCACCGCGCCCCGCTCCCGCAGCGCGTTGGCGGCGCCGAACAGCCCCTGACTCGGCTGGCCCGCCAGATCGGCCACCAGCAGGACGGCCTTGCCCTTGACGTCGAGCGTGGCCACCTCCGCGGCCGTGACCGGGCCGCCGAGCAGCACCGCCTGGCCGTGGGGTTCCTTGTCAGGTACGCCGCCGAACCAGAACCGGGCATCGCTCTCGAACGAGGCGTGGATGTGCTTCCCCTTCAGCATGAACCCGGCGTGGGACTTTGCCGTTTCCACCTGCCGCCGGAGGATTGGGTAGCGCTGGAACCAGGTTCCGTTCTCGCCGCCGG
>JAOUIC010000489.1 GCA_029884275.1 Gemmatimonadota bacterium
CCCCCGGAGGCTTCCCCTGAGCCGGACGGTGTCGCTGTCCGCCTCGATCCGCGCCACCACGACCGGTGCCGTGATCGTCTCCCGGATGGACGGGCTCCAGGCCTGGGGATGGGCGTTCAGCCGCTGGTAGAATGGCGCGGTCATCTCGACCGAGAACCGTTCCAGCACCCAGGATGGGGTGGTCGGCCCCCAGGGTTCGAGTCCGGCCTGCGGGACGCCGAACTGCCTGATCCGGCCGACCGCCCAGCGGGCCGCCTCGAGGTAGCCCGGAGACCCCGCGAGGCGGGGTGGCTGGAGATCCGACAGCCCGATCGCCGTCTCGAGCACGCGGGAGCGGTTGAGACCTTCGTCGCGAATCCGCGCGTCGACGCCGGTGTCCGGTCGCTCCTGGGCGGTGAGATTCAGTGCGGTGAGGCTGAACACCAAGGCCAGCCAGGCGGAGGAGGTCCTGCTGAGGCGTGCCGGCACGATCATCCCTGGGTGTGAGGAGAGCGGAACATTAGGAGTGACCCGACGGCACGGCAAGTTGACAGAACACTCACCCATTGGCCAAACTCCCCTCGGCAGTTTTTCCCACTCCAACCGCGGAGTCACCCTTGCCCGACGCCCTCTCGCGTCGCGAGTTCCTCGGCGTGACCGGCGCCGTCGTGGCCGCCGGCCACCTCGCGCCCCCGGAAACGCTCGCCGCACCCGCACTCATCCTTCGTCCTGCCAGCCGGCCGATGGCGGTGAGTTCACTCAACGGGCTGCGCGGCATCAACCTCGCCATGGAAATGGTGCAGCGCGGCAGCGACACGCTGGATGCCGCGGTGGAGGCGGTGAAGATCCAGGAACTCGACCCGGAAGACCAGTCGGTCGGGTACGGCGGCCTGCCCAATGAGGACGGAGTGGTTCAGCTGGACGCCTCATGCATGCACGGCCCGACCCGGCGGGCCGGCGCGGTCGGTGCGCTGGAGAACATCAAGACGCCGAGCGCGGTGGCGCGGCTGGTCCTCAAGTACACCAACCACATCATGCTGGTGGGCGAAGGGGCCAAGCGGTTCGCCATCAGCTACGGATTCAAGGAGGAGGACCTCCTCACCCCCAGCTCGCGGGAGCTTTGGCTGCGCTGGCGGGCCAACCGCGGGGCGACGGACGACTGGCTGGACGTGCCGGCCGGCGAGAAGATGGTCGAACGACCGACAGGGACGATCAACTTCAACATCGTTGACGGCAAGGGCGACATCAGCTCGGTCACCACCACGAGCGGCCTGGCGTGGAAGATCCCCGGCCGGGTGGGCGACTCGCCCATCGTCGGGGCGGGACAGTACACCGACAACGAGATCGGCGCCGCCGGCTCGACCGGCCGCGGCGAATCGAACATCATGGTCTGCGGCGGATTCCTGACGGTGGAGTTCATGCGCCAGGGGATGTCGCCCACCGACGCCTGCCTCGCCACCCTCAAGCGCGTCGTGGCGATGACGCCGGACCGGCTCATGCTCCCGGACGGCACCCCGAATTTCGGGCTGACGTTCTACGCCGTGAACAAGAAGGGGGAGGCCGGTGCCGCCTCCATGCGGCCGACCCGGTATGCCGTCTTCGATGGCAAGGAGGCCGTCGCCCGGGACACCGCCTATCTCTACCCCAGGGCCAAGTGATGACTCGTTCACACCCGCTGGGGCGCATTGTCCTCGCGCTGTTCGCCCTGCTGCTCCCGGCCCAGGCGGCCGCGCAGGACCCGAACGTCCCCTGGAAGGACAATCTCTACCCCTACCTGTCGTCGCTGTCGAACGACTTCCCGGCGCTGGTCCTGCACTACGACCTCAACCGGGCGGCGGACTACTTCGACCGCACGACGTATTCGGGACGCTTCTCGATTGATGCCGGCGCCACGACCCACGGCAGCCGGTTCGCCCTGGCCCGGTTCCACGCGCCACTGCTGTGGAAGGACTGGCGCCTGATGGGAAGCGCCATCGCGAGCCGGGCAGCCCGGTTCGGCTACTACGGGCTGGGCAACAGCACCGACTACGACGACAAGCTGGTCAACGACAACCAGCCGTTCTACTACCGCGCCCGGCGGACCCGTTACGCCGGCGAGGTGGAAGTGAGCCGCCGCATCACTGGCCCGCTCCACGTCGCCGGCGCCGGGGCAATCGAGTACAGCGTCATGAGCGACCTCCCGCAGCCCTCGGTGTTCCGCACCGAGCAGGGAGACCAGGACGTGACCGACACCGACGTGCGCGGACGCGTGGGCCTGGTGCTCGACCTGCGAAACATCGAGTACAACACCTCGCGAGGGTTCTTCGCCCAGGCCTGGGTGGGCCGGGGAAGCGGCGGGGACGGCTATACACGGATTTCGGCTGACCTGAGAGGCTACGTCACGGTGC
>JAOUIC010000038.1 GCA_029884275.1 Gemmatimonadota bacterium
CGGGCTCCCTCGCCGTGCTTGGCCTCGCGCTTCCGCCGGAACGCGCGCCAGGACGTATCGTCGGGGAAGGACCGGACGCAGTGCCCGAGCTGGCCCGCCTGCTGCGTGAAGAAGCGAAGGTGATCTAGACCATGCCCGTGATTCTTGCAGTCACCGAGCAGCGCGATGGCGCGCTCAGGAAGGTGTCGCTGGAGGTCGTCTCGGCGGCCCGGCGGCTCGCGGATCAGCTCGGGGCGACGGTCGACGCCATCGTCCTTGCGCCAGGCCCGGTCGGCGGGGTCGAGCAACTCGGCCAGCACGGGGCCGACCGGGTGCTCCAGGCGACGCACGATTCGTTCATCCGCTATTCGCCCGATGGCTTTGCCGCCGCCGTGGCCTCGGCGGGGAAGCAGGCCGCCGGCATCGTCTTCGCGGCGACCGCGACCGGCAGGGACCTGGCACCGCGGGTGGCCGCGCGCCTCGGTGTCGGGTTGGCGAGTGACGTCACCGAATTCGGCATGGAGAACGGGAAGGTTGTCGTGACGCGACCGGTCTACGCTGGCAAGGTGCTGCAGCGGCTCCGGCTCGATGCCACCCCCGCGATCATCTCCATCCGGCCGAATACCATCCGGCCAGTCCTCTCCGCCAAGGCGGGATCTCTCGCGGAGAGCACCGTGCCGGCGTTCACCGAACGGGTCAAAGTGACCGGGGTGAAGGCGCCGGCCGACGCGGCCCTCGATGTGGCGGAAGCGCCGATTGTGGTGAGCGGCGGCCGTGGCTTGAGAGAGCCGGAGCAGTTCAAGTTGCTGGAAGACCTGGCGGCCGCATTCGGCAGCGCGGCGGTCGGGGCGAGCCGGGCGGTGGTGGATGCCGGATGGCGCGATCACGGTTCCCAGGTGGGCCAGACCGGCAAGACTGTCAGCCCGAACCTCTATGTGGCGGTCGGCATCTCGGGGGCCATTCAGCATCTGGCTGGCATGCGGACCGCCAGGACCATCGTGGCGATCAACCGCGACAAGGATGCCCCGATCTTCAAGGTGGCGGATTACGGCATCGTGGGGGACCTGTTCGAGGTGGTGCCCCGGCTGACCGCCGAGGTGAAACGGCTTCGGGGGGAGTAACTCAGCCGGTCCGGTGACGGGCCACCAGCTCTCCGATCCGCCGCACCCCCTCGGCGACCTGGGCCTCCTCGGGGCCGAACGAGAAGCGGACGTACCCGCGGAAACGCGAGGGACGTCCGCTTCGGCGTTTCCCGGGGTTGATGTCGAAGAATTCCCCCGGGACACAGATCACTTTCTCCTTGATCGCGGCCTTGAAGAACGACATCCCGTCGTTGATCGACGCCGGCAGGTCGGAGAGGTCCGCCCAGCAGTAGAACGTCCCCTCAGGGTCCAGGTCGAACCGCATACCGGTGGCGGCGAGTCCGGATCGGAGGATTTCACGCTTCCGCAGGAACGCCGCCCGGATGGCCGCCGATTCCGCCCGCACGACGTCCGGTGCGAGCAGTGGGATTGCCGCCCGCTGCAGCGGCTTGCTCCCCCCGCCGTCGAGGAACGAGCCGGTGCTGGAGACGGCATCGATGACCGTCCGCGGTCCCACGATCCAGGTGCACCGCCAGCCGGGGTATCGCCAGTTCTTGGTCAGGCCGTCGAAGATCACCACCGGATCCCGGTCCACATCCTCCACGTGGCGGGCGGCCGAGACCGGCCCGCCCCCAGCGCCCCAGACGTAGTGCGAGTAAAACTCGTCCAGCAGCAGGGTGCACTGCAAATCGCGCGCGGTGGCCACCCAGCGCCCGAGCGTCTCGTCGCGCAGCACCTTGCCGGTCGGGTTGTTGGGGTTCGAGAGCAGGATCGCCGACAGCCCGCGGCCGGTGATCTCCCGCCGGAGGTCCTCAATCGAGAAGTCGTAGCCACGTGAACCGTCGAGCAGGATCGGGATCGAGGTGAACATCCGGAAGATGTCGAGCAACTCCTCATAGGCGGTGTAGTCGGGCAGGAAGTGGCCCAGGTTGATTTCACCCAGTGCAGCCACGGCCCGGGTGAGGGACGCGCGCCCGCCGCCGCAGATGCAGACGTTCCGCTCCGTATAGCGTGAGGCCCGGTCGCACCGGTACAGTTCGTTGTAGAGAGTGGCCACCGCGTGGCGGAGCTCCGGAATGCCCGCGACCGGTGCGTACTCCTGATCCTCCAGCCCGATCTTCACCTCGCCCACGCGCGGCGGCGCCCCGGGAAGTTGCCCCGTCTCCGGCATCCCCTGGCCAAGATTACACCAGTCGGGGTGGCCATAGCGGTAGCCGTGCCTGGCCGCCTCGGCCATGACATAGATCACGCCGGTGAACGGAACCGCACGGAAACCGGGTACCTGGGTTGGCTGCATGATCCGGGGTGTCAGCGCAGTCGTGGGAGAAGACGTGGCACGCGGTCGCGATAGGCGGGGAACTCCGGAAACCGGGCGGTGAGCTTCCGCTCCTCCACCGCCGCCTTGCGGTCGAAATACACCAGCGACACTCCCCCGGCGACGAGGCCCATGACCCAGGTCGACAGTATCCAGGCGAGGCCCCACAGAACGAGGATCACGCCGAGATAGATCGGGTGCCGCACATGGCGGTAGATGCCATGCGTCACGAGCGCGCCACTCTCCCTGGGCGTCGTGGCTGGCGTCAGGTTGTCTCCCATGACTCTCACCGCTGCCGCAGCGATGGCGACACCGGCCGCCATCACGACCAGACCGAGGAAGCGCCAGTCGCTCCGAGGCTCAAGCAGGTCGGCCAGCGCGCTCTCTGTGGGGACCTGCGCCGCGGCGTACGGCAGGCCGAAGCCGATCAGGAGGAACAGGATCAGCTGGCCCCAGACCCAGGGATCGCGCGACCAGAGGGGGAATGGCATGCCGGAAGTGAGCCGAATGGGTTGCTGAACGGTAGTCCACCTGCCGGCGACCACGCCAGCAGCCGGCCTCTGCCGTCCTGCGCCCGGCGCGAGCATATTGAGCCGTGGTGCCACCTCCACGAGGACAGGTTTCGCGTGCCCCCGATTCTGCCAAGCCGACACCAGCCCCAGCTCCCGCTCGACCGCCTGATCCTGGCGGAATCCCCCGGCGCCGAAGCGCTGGAGATGGACGTGCTCTTCGTCGGCGCGGGTCCCGCGGGACTGGCCGGGGCCATCGAGCTTGCGCGCCTCGTGAAGCAGAGCCGGGAACAGGGATCGGGGATGGCCGATCTCAACATTGGCGTCCTCGAGAAGGCCGGAAGCCTGGGGGAGCACAGCCTCTCCGGTGCGGTGGTCAATCCGCGGGCGCTCAGGGAGCTCTTCCCCGAACTGACGGATCGCGAGTTCCCGTTCCGCCAGCCGGTCGCCGGGGAAGCGGTGTACTTCCTTACCGCCGGCGGATCCCGCCGCCTCCCGACCCCCCCGACGATGCACAATGAGGGGTTCTATACCGCGTCCCTGTGCGAACTGGTCCGATGGCTCGGGGAGCGGGCGGAAGCTCTCGGCGTGAACCTCTTTCCCGGATTTCCGGCTGACGCGCTCCTGGTGGAGGGCCGCTCGGTACGCGGCGTGAGGACCACGCCCAGCGGTCTCGACCGGGAGGGAAGTCCCGGCGGCAGCTATGCCGAGCCCACGGACATCAGCGCGAGGATCACCGTCCTGACCGAGGGCACCCGCGGGACGCTGGGCCAGGGCTATCGCGAATGGCAGGGGATCCGCTCGCCCAACCCCCAGGTCTTCGCGCTCGGCGTCAAGGAGGTGTGGCGGGTGAAGCGGCCGCTCGACCGGGTGGTACACACCCTGGGCTGGCCGCTGCCTCCCGATGCGTTCGGCGGCAGCTGGATCTACCCCCTGGGCCCGGAACTGGTCTCTCTCGGGCTGGTCGTGGGCCTGGACTACCGCCAGTCACAGCTGGACGCACACGTCCTGCTCCAGCGGCTGAAGCTGCACCCGCTGGTCCGGCCGCTGCTCGAGGGCGGCGAACTGCTCGAGTGGGGTGCCAAGACGATTCCGGAGGGCGGATACTACGCCCTTCCCGACCGCCGGTCGGGCGATGGCATCCTCATGGCGGGTGACACCGTGGGCTTCGTGGACGTGCCCTCGCTCAAGGGGGTTCATTATGCCATGCAGTCCGGGATGTACGCCGCCCGGACCGCGTTCGGTGCACTCCGGGCCGGCGACACCTCGGCCGAGGGGCTCTCGGCGTACGACCGCATGCTCGATGACAGCTACATCGTTCGCGACCTGCACCGCACCCGCAACATGCGGCTGGCGTTCAAGGACGGCCTGGTGGTCGGCGCGGTGAAAGCCGGCCTGATGACGCTGACCGGCGGCCGTTTCCCGGGGGGGCAGATCACGATGCACCCCGACGCCGAACGCCGCCGCGACCTTTCCAAGGCGGCTCCCTTCGTGCCGGACGGCGTGCTCACCTTCAGCAAGGTCGACGCGGTCTTCAAGTCGGGGAACGCGACCCGGGATACGATTCCACCGCACCTGCTGGTGGGAGAGGATGTCACCGGCGACGTGGCCGAGTTCTACAGCCACCTCTGCCCCGCCGGAGTCTACGAACGGGTCGGGGACGAACTCCGGGTGAACGCCCCGAACTGCATTGACTGCAAGGCCACCGACATCCTCGGCCCGCGCTGGACGCCGCGCGAGGGCGGGAGCGGTCCCAAGTACCGGCTGATGTAGCCGATGGAATCCGAGGGCAGGTTAAGCCGCCGCCGTTCCCGTGCGAGCGCCTCGCTCGAGGCGGTGACCGCCTCGCCCCCCTCGTTTGGGCACCGGCTCCTGGCCACCGATCCCGTCAATCTCGATCCTGGCGCCAGCGGTGAGCTGATCGTGGCCCGGTCGCGCGCGATCATGATCGGCCTGCTGCTCGTGGTACCGCTGGTCCACCTCTTCATGGGTCCGGATCCGCACGCCGGAATCGTGGGCACCACCGCCACCGCGTTCGCCCTCTGCTTCGCGCTGGGCTACCTCGTGCTGCTCGTTCGGGCGGTCTACCGCCCCTGGTTCGGGATGGTCACCAGCCTGGTCGACGTGACCCTCGTCAGCGCCGCGCTGATGGCGTTCGTGCTCCTGCGCGAGCCCGTCACCGCCACCAACAGCCGCCTGATCTTCGACTTCTACTTCTTCGCGATCGCCGCCACGGCGCTGCGCTATGACGCGCGGATCACCCTGGCCGCGGGCCTGCTGGCGGTGGTGCAGTATGCGCTCGTGATCGCGGTCGCCGCCCTGAAGTTCGACCTCCTCGCCGCCTCCCCGCTCAGCGGTCCCTACGGCCGGTTCGACTGGCCGACGCAGGTCTCCCGGGTCATCCTGCTCGCGACCATGACGGCTCTGGCGGCGGCGATCGTGTACCGCAGCCGCGAACTGCGTCGTCTGTCCCGTTCCGACCGGCTGACCGGGTTGCCCAACCGGACCTACCTCGAGGAGCGGCTGGTCGCGGAGTTCGCGCGGGCGCGGCGCTACGAGGAACCGCTGGCGCTCGCGATCCTGGACGTGGGCCACTTCACGCGGTTCAACGATACCTGGGGACACGCCGCCGGCGATGTCGTGCTGCAGGCGGTGGCACAGACCCTGCTGGACTCGATTCGGGAGAGCGACGTGGCGGTGCGGTACGGCGGCGAGGAGTTCGTCCTGCTCTTGCCCGGGATGGACTCCACCGCGGCGGTCGAGCGCGCCGAGCGGCTTCGCCGCCGGATGGAGGAGACCGTCATCCGGATTCCGCGGCGCGCCGATCCGGGCAGGATCACGATCAGTATCGGCGTGAGCGCCTACCGGATCGATGGCGACTCCCCGGAGGCCCTGCTCGACGCGGCGGACGCCAGGCTGTTCGAGGCCAAGGAGGGAGGGCGGAACCGCGTGGTCGGTCCGCCGCCCGCATCCCGTGCGACGGAACCGAGAAGCAGGCCGAGTGCGGCCTTCCACGCGAGAGGAGAAGTCTAAGTGATCAGCCCCCGCCCCCTGATTCCGTGGATCGGCGCCAGTCTCCTGGTGTCCTGCGGCGGTGGTCCCTCGGAACCGAGCGGCGGTGGCCGGCTGACGGTCGCGGTCGCGGGGTTGCCCGCCGGCGTTCCTGCCCGCGTTTCGGTGACCGGTCCGGCCGGCTTCCAGGCCGCGATCACCGGTTCCACCACCCTTCGACGGCTCGATGCCGGGACCTACCATTTCCAGGCCCGGTACGTCAATGCCCAGGGCCAGACCTGGCTGGCGCAGCTTTCCGCCGACAGCCTCGCTCTCGGCGACCGCGACACGGCGGTCGTCAACGCGACCTATGCGGGAAGCCCCGCGACGACTCTGGATCTGTCGGTGGCCGCCGCCGAACTGGTCCAGAGCACCCAGCGTCCGGATGGATCGGTGCCCCTGGTCGCGCAGCGAAGCGCCCTGCTCCGGATCTACCTGGCGGCGAACGGGGCGAACACCGCACGGCCGATGGTCCGGATACGCCTGTACCAGAGTGGCGTTGTGGTGGACTCGACGGACATCACGGCGCCCATCGCCACCGTGCCCACCTCGATCCAGCGGTCGCCACTCACCACCTCCTGGAACGCTCTCATTCCCGCCGGCCGTGTGGGCGCCGGTCTCGAGTACGATGTCCAGGTGGACCCCGACGACGTCGTTCCCGAATCGGACAAGGGCAACAACCGCTGGCCGGCGGGAAGCACGCGGCGGGCGGTGTTGGTCCAGAGTGTCGCGGCCTTCTCGCTCCGGTTTGTGCCGGTGTTCCAGCCGGCCACCGGCTCGACCGGCGCCATCGACAACGCAACGCAGGTCACGTTCATCGCGCCGACCCAGCGGATGTTCCCGCTCGGCTCCGTCGCCACTGATGTCCGGGCCCCCTATACCAGCTCGGCGCCCGCCGCCGTCGCGGACGATGCCAACGGCGCCTGGTCACAGATTCTCGGTGAGATCAACGCGCTCCGCCTCGCGGAGAACGCCAGCCGGTACTACATGGGCGTCATGAATGTGAGCTACACCAGCGGCATCGCGGGGTTGGGGTACATCGGCCTCCGGGCCGCAGTCACCTGGGACCGGCCCAGCTCGGCACCGCTCGTCGTGGCGCATGAACTGGGGCACAACTTCGGCCGGCTGCACGCGCCCTGTGGGAATGCCGGCGGGGTGGACCCGTCATTCCCGCACGCGGGGGGGAGCATCGGCACCTGGGGACTCGACCTCGTGGCGATGGACCTCAAGGATCCGGCGGTGTACCGGGACCTGATGGGCTACTGCAACCCCGACTGGATCAGCGATTACAACTACCTCGCGGTGCTGTCGTACCGCGCCGCCAACCCGGTGCGCCTGCCTGCCACGGCGGAGGACGGGCTGCTGGTCTGGGGGCGGATTCAGGGCGGACAGGTCATCATGGAGCCGGCGATCGCCGTCCGCGCCCCTCCGTCGCTCCCGGAACGGACCGGTGCCCACCAGCTCCAGGGTCTCGACGCCGCGGGTGGCCGGCTCTTCTCGCTTTCGTTCGACGGTGATCTGGTCGCCGACCGGGAGCAGGGGGAGGAGCGCCACTTCGCCTTCGTCGTGCCACTCAGCGCGGCGGAACGCGGCCGGCTCTCGTCCCTGCGGCTGACCGCCGGCGGGCTCACCCAGCTTCGCACGATTCCGGCGGCACTGCGTGTGGCCCCCCGGGCGATCCCGGCGGTCTCGATCCGCCGTGCCGGCGCTGCCGCCCGGGTGCGCTGGGACCCCGCCTATCCCATCGCGGTGGTGAGGGATGCGGCCACGGGGGAGATTCTCTCCTTTGCCCGGGGCGGGTCCGCCAGCGTTCTGGCGGGAAAGCGGACGGTGACCGTGCAGCCCTCCGACGGCGTCACCGGCGGCGTCATTCGCCAAGGACCTTGATCACCACGCGCTTTCGTCGCTGGCCGTCCCACTCCCCATAGAAGACCCGCTGCCACGGCCCCAGGTCGAGCGCGCCCCGGGTGACCGGCACGATGACCTCGTGCCCGATTGTCAGGCTCCTGAGGTGCGCCGCCGCGTTGTCCTCCCCGGTGTCGTTGTGGCGGTAGCGCGCCGGATCCCACGGGGCGACGGTATGCTCGAGCCAGTGCAGGATGTCGTGCCACAGCCCTGACTCGTGGTCGTTCACGAAGACCGACGCGCTGATGTGCATCGCCGAGACCAGGACATAGCCCTCGCGGATGCGGCTCGCCCGCACCTGTTCCGCCACCTGGTCGGTGATGTCGATGATCTCCTGGCGGCGCGCGGTCTCGAACCAGAGATAGTGGGTGTGGGCGGTCATGGCGGCCTACCGGAACAGGCCGCGGGCCACGAGCAGCTCCGCCGTCAGGATGCCCCCGCCGGCCGAACCGCGAACCCGGTTGTGGGTGGCCACGACCAACCGGATGTCGAGCACCGGGCAGGAGCGTATCCGCCCGACGATCGCCGTCATGCCGCGTTCGCGGTCGAGGTCCAGTCTGGGTTGAGGCCGGTCGGGGCGCGGGTCGACCACCACCGGCCGTGGCGGTGAGGAGGGAAGCGCCGAGATGTCGGACGTCAGTCTGGCGCCTTCCAGCACGGCGAGGGCGTCATCCGGCGTCGTCCTGCGGCGGAACCCGACGGAAACCGCCAGGAGGTGGCCGTCCAGCACCGGTACCCGGTGGGCGTGAGCGCTGATGGCGAAGGCCGCCTCGGTCACGACCGCTCCCTGCAGCTGTCCCAGGAGCCGCCTCGTCTCGGTCTCGATCTTCTCCTCTTCGCCGGGAATCAGCGGTATCACGTTCCCCATCAGGTCCAGGGCGGAGACACCGGGGGATCCGGCTCCGCTCACGGCCTGCATGGTCGTGACCACCATGCGTTCGATCCCGAAGGCGCGGTGCAGCGGCGAGACCGCCAGCACCAGCCCGGTGGTCGAGCAGCTCGGGTTCGCGATGATCGCCCCGGCCCATTTCCGTTCCCGCCGCTGTCGCTCCAGGAGCGCCAGGTGGTCGGCGTTGACCTCCGGAATGATGAGCGGAACGTCGGGGTCAAGGCGGTGCGCGCCGCTGTGTGAGACCACGACCACCCCCGCCCGAGCCAGTGCCTCCTCGACGGGACCCGCGCCGTTGGCGTCCAGGGCGGAAAACGCGATTCGCGCGCCGGCCGCCTGGTCCGGGCGGCGGAGGGGCAGGGAGGCGATTTGCTCGGGAATCGGCGGTGGCTCACGCCAGCGGACCGTTTCGCCGTAGGATCGGCCCTGGACGTCGTC
>JAOUIC010000039.1 GCA_029884275.1 Gemmatimonadota bacterium
CGCTGGTGCCCGAGGACTACATCCACCGGGTGGGCCGCACCGCGCGGAACGAGCTGACCGGCGAGGCCTACACCTTGGTGGCGCCGGAGGAGGAAGGGGAGCTCAAGGCGATCGAGCGGGCGGTCGGCCGCAAGCTCCCGCGGGTCATCATCCCCGACTTCGACTACGCCGCGAAGCCGGCCACGAAGCTCGAGGTACCGCTGAAGGACCGTATCGCCGAGATCCGGGCCCGCAAGGCGAGCGAGCGGCAGCGTGCCGCGGAGAAGGCGGCACGGAAGGCGGCGGGGCAGGGCGGTGCATCGGAGAGGCCGAGGCCATCAGGCGCGCCATCGTACGGCGGGCCGCGGAAGGGTTCATCGTCCGGGAACCGCCACTACCGACGCGGTTCCCGTTAGCAGGACAGGTATCACGCCGGCTTAGCCAGTATCGCCGGGCTGGAGCACAGCGGTCCACCTCTTCCCTCAACGGAGGCGATGGTATGAACACGACGTTTCGCCTGCATGGGTGGCAGTTGCTGGTCGCGCTGCTCGTCGCAAGCGCCTCGCCCGCATTCGCCCAGAAGGGCGTTACCGAGGCCATGGCCGAGTTCACCAAGGCAGACCCCAAGCTGCAGAAGGCGATCAACGCGGCGGCGGGATACGCCATCTTCCCCTCGGTGGGCAAGGGCGCCATCGGCATCGGCGGCGCCCACGGCAAGGGATGGGTCTACCAGGGTGGCGCGCTGGTCGGTGAGACCAAGCTGACCCAGGTCACCGTCGGTCTCCAGCTGGGCGGACAGGCCTATCGCGAGCTGATCCTGTTCAAGGACAAGACCGCGCTGGAGGATTTCAAGCGCGGCAATTTCGAACTCAGCGCGCAGGCCTCCGCCGTCGCCGTGACCGCGGGCGCCAGTGCCGACCTCAAGTACAACGGCGGCGTCGCGATTCTCACGATGGCCAAGGGCGGGCTGATGTACGAGGCCAGCGTCGGGGGGCAGAAGTTCAGCTACAAGCCGGCGGGAAAGGATTGACGCTGGGTTGGGGCGAAGCTCCATGCCGTCCCGAGCGCAGCGAGGGACCTGCTTCCCCGTGCTGTACCGTCGTGCTCCACGACGACCCGAACCACCAGCACGGTACAGCAGGCCCCTCACTCCGTTCGGGGCGGGACGGTGATTGGATGGCTTCCGGAGCGAGTTCCCAGTCACCAGCACGGTACAGCAGGCCCCTCACCCCGTTCGGGGCGATTCGTCATTGGGGTGGTTTCGTCGCCGGACGCAGCGTGAGGGGCAGCGTTGCAAGCGCCAGGACGCCGGCCACGATGAACGGCACCCCGACTCCCCACGCCTCCATCATCGCCCCGCCCGCGATCGGGAAGACTACCCGCGATACCCCTCCGAAGGTGTGCTGCACTCCCATGTAGAGTCCGCGGTCGCTGCCCGGCACGACGTGCGACAGCTGCCCGGTGACCGCCGGGAAGAGGAACGCGGTGCCGATCGGCATCAGGGTGAAGCCGATGAACAGGGTGGCGAGGTGATCCGCCCACCCGGTCGCGGCGAGTCCCAGGGCCAGGAGGACGATGCCGAGCCGTGAGAGCCGGGCCTCACCCAGCAGGCCCACCATCCTTCCCAGCACCAGGCTCCGGACGATGACGCCCATGCCGCCGAGGTACATCACGAAGTAGCCGATGGTATGCTCGGTGACGCCGAGCCGGGCGGAGAGCAGCAGCGGGACGATCATGATGGTGCCGTAGAACGCCCCGATGGCCACGGTGTACGTCCAGATGAGGCGCGAGGCCGGCTCGCCCCAATGGAGGAGGGTCCGCCGGATGACCGCGCGGCTGGTGAGGGTCGAGGGTACCTGGAAACTGGCGGAGTGCCTGAACTCGCGGGCTTCCCTGAGCGTGACCCGTGCGAACGCGGCGACCAGCAGGGCCAGCGCCGCCGCGCCGATCCCGGGCGCGTGCCGTCCGCCCACGGCGGTGAGGAGCGAACCGAACGCCGGCCCCGCCACTGCGCCGAGGCTGGTCACTGCGGAGAGCCATCCGAGGCTCTGGGTGCGCTTCTCCGGCTCGGTGGCGTCGGCGACGTACGCCTGCACCACGCCGATCGTCCCGCCCCCCACGCCCTGGACCACCCGGGAGATCAGCAGCGCCCAGTACGAGCCCGCGAAGGCGAAGAGCAGGTACGCGCCCGCCGTGACCAGCAGGCCGGCGAGAATGGCCGGCCGCCGGCCGCGGTGGTCGGAAAACCGGCCCCAGACCGGCGCCACCAGCAGTTGTGCGACCGAGAAGGCGGAGATGAGGACCCCGACACCCGTGGCGCTGACGCCGAGGTCGGTGGCGTAATAGGGGAGAAGGGGCACGATCATCGTGAGCCCCACCATGTCCACGAACGCCACGACGAACAGAACGGGGAGCATGGGTGGGGATACTGTCGCCAGCGGGCCGGAACCTCAAGGTGGCGCCTTCTGGCGCACGGTCCTTCCGCCCCACATCTTGCTGGGGGCGCGGGAGGGGACGGGACTGCTTCAGCTGCCCTCAACCTCGAGGTGTCGCATGGGGAGGATCATCGGTGCGGTGGTCGCGGGTTACGTCGTGATGTTCGTGACGGTGTTCCTGCTGATGACGGCGGCCTGGCTGGTGATGGGCGCCGACGGCGCGTTCGAAGCCGGCAGCTGGCAGATCACCTTCGCCTGGATCGCGGTCTCGATCGTGGTGTCTCTCGCCGCCGCCTTCGCCGGGGGCCGCGCCTGCTCGGCCATCGCGAGGGATCCCCGTGGTCCGACCTACCTGATGGGGCTGGTCTTCGTGCTGGGGGTGGTGTTCGCGATCCCGGTACTCACCGCCGCCCCCGACGCGATGGCGGCCCTCGGCCCGCGCCCCGACGAGCTCCCGATGATGGACGCGATGACGAAGGCGCAGCAGCCAGCCTGGACCGCGCTGCTGAACCCGGTGCTGGGTGTGGCGGGGGTGTGGCTCGGGGCCAGGAAGCCGGCCTGACCAACGGAACAGCGGCGACGGAGGAGCCCAGGTATGACATTCTCCTTGTGGCGCAGGAAAGATCCGGCGACGCCGGAGAGCGGAGCGCCGGCTGGAGCGGCCGCCGGCGCCCCGACCGTGGCCGCACCACCGGCTCCGATGCCGGCGGTGACGGAAACGAAGCCGACCGACGACCAGATCGACTGTTTCGGCATGACGCACCAGGGCAAGGTGCGAAAGACGAACCAGGACCACTTCCTGATCTGCTCGCTGCACCGCCAGATGATGCTCCACGGCACCAGCCTCACCGACCTCGGCGCCCTGCCGGTGGGCCGGGAGCGGATGGCGTTCCTCGCCATGGTGGCGGACGGGGTCGGCAGCGGGGCCCGGGGCGGGGAGGCGAGCCGCCACGCCGTCGAGTGGCTGACGCGCTACGTCGCGGAGGCGATGCAGGCGTACTACGTGACCGACGCCACGGCGGAAGGGTTCGTCCAGGCGCTCAGTGAGGCCGCGTACCGGGCCCACGCCTCGATGCAGGATCTCCAGCGGGCCGACTCCGACCTGGAGGGAATGGCCACCACGCTCACCATGCTGCTCTTCGTCTGGCCCTGGGTGAACGTGCTGCAGGTGGGCGACTCCCGTTACTATCGGTATGAGAACGGGGAGTTGACCCAAGTCACCCGCGACCAGACCATGGCGGCAGCGCTGGTGGAGCAGGGGGTGTTTTCGCCCGAGGAGGCCGGGCGGACCCGCTGGGCCAACGTCCTGTCCAGTTCCCTCGGGGGCAAGCAGACGGAGCCGGTCGTCTCGAGGCTGCCCTCGAACCTGAGCGTGGTCCACCTGCTGTGCAGCGACGGCCTGACCAAGCACGTGTCCGACGAGCGGATCAGGGAGCGGCTGGCAAATCTGACCTCGGCCCGCCAGGCCTGTGAGGCGCTCATCGAGGACGCGCTGGAGGGCGGTGGCAGCGACAACATCACCGTCGTGGTCGGCCGGGCCACTCCGAGGCCGGCGGCCTGAATCAGAGCTGTCTCGTCTTCGAGGAGGACAATGCTGCTCGCGTCGCTGCTCGCCACTGCCGCCCTGATGCAGGACACCGTCCGCTTCACTCCGACCATCCAGCAACCCACCTTCGCGGTCCGGGAGCCGGTCCTCACGGTGAAGCCCAACACGGTGCTGATCAGCCGGACCCATTTCGGGCCCTACTACACCCCGGAGGACGGCGCCTTCCCGGGGGAGGTGGGGCCGGTCTTCGTCGAGGGGGCCACGACGAACGACATGCTGGTGGTGGAGATCATCAAGGTCCGGCCCAACTACAAGTACGCCGCCGCGAAGCTCTACCCCGACTTCGGCGGCCTGGCGGCCGATGCCAGGGTCCGGATGCTGAACGACCCGAACCCGGGAAGGCGGTACCTCTGGCAGCTGGACACCGTGGCGATGACCGGCACCACCACGCTGCCGAACAGCCGGATGAAGCAGGTGACGGTGGACCTGCGCCCGATGCTGGGACGCGTGGCGGTGGCGCCGCGCGGGGGCGAGGCGTTCACCGGGCTCTGGCCCGGCAACTACGGCGGCAACATGGACGCCCCGGAGGTGAAGGAGGGGACCACAGTGTATCTCCCCATCTTTCACGACGGCGCCTACTTCTATTTCGGCGACGGCCATGCCCGGCAGGGCCAGGGCGAGGTCGCCGGCACCGGACTCGAGACCAGCATGGACGTGGTGATCCGGCTCGACGTCATCAAGGGCAAGCCGATCGACTGGCCCAGGCTCGAGGACAAGGACTACATCATGGTGGCGGGGAGCGCCCGGCCGCTGATCGACGCCTTCCGGCTGGCGCACATCGAGCTGATCGAGTGGCTGGAGCAGGACTACGGCTTCGACAAGTGGGACGCCTACGCCCTGCTGGGCCAGGTGGCGGAGAGCTCCGTCGCCAACATCGTGGACCCCAACTACACCGTGGTGGCCAAGTTCCCCAAGCGGTTCCTGCCCCGATGATTGATGGCTGACGCGCTGGCCCGGCTGAGGGACGCCCTCGCCGGCCGCTACCGGATCGAGGGGGACGCGCACGGCGGCGCGCCGCTGCTCGGCCAGGGCGGCATGGCCACGGTGTACCTCGCCCACGACGTGAAGCACGACCGCAAGGTCGCGGTCAAGGTGCTCCGCCCCGAGCTTGCCGCCGTGTTAGGCGCCGAGCGGTTCCTGCAGGAGATCAAGACCACCGCCAACCTGCAGCACCCCCACATCCTGCCGCTGCACGACTCGGGCGAGGTGGACGGCACCGTCTACTACGTCATGCCCTACGTGGAGGGGGAGAGCCTCAGGGACCGGCTGGCGCGGGAGAAGCAGCTGCCGGTGGACGAGGCGGTGCGGATCGCGCGGGAGGTCGCGTCGGCGCTCGACTACGCCCACCGCCACGGGGTGATCCACCGCGACATCAAGCCGGAGAACATCCTGCTCCACGACGGCCAGGCGCTGGTGGCAGACTTCGGCATCGCCCTGGCGGCCTCGAGCGTGGGCGGAAGCCGGATGACCGAGACCGGCATGTCGCTCGGCACGCCGCACTACATGTCTCCGGAGCAGGCGATGGGGGAGCGGGAGATTACCGTTCGCTCCGACGTCTACGCCCTCGGCTGCGTGCTGTACGAAATGCTCGCCGGGGAGCCCCCCTTCACCGGGCCCACCGCGCAGGCGATCGTGGCGAAGGTGATGACCGCCGAGCCCGCGGGGCTCACGGCCCAGCGGAAGACAGTGCCACCGCACGTGGAGGCGGCGGTGCTGACCGCGCTGGAGAAGCTGCCGGCGGATCGCTTCGCAAGCGCGGCGGAATTCGGGGCGGCGCTGGGGAATCCGGGATTCGGTGCCGTCCGGGCGGGCGTGACGGAAGGGGCCGCCCATGGGCGGCCCCTGCATGCCCGCCACGCTCCCGCCATTGCGCCGCTCGCCATCGCCCTCCTCGCCGCCCTCCTCGCCGCCTGGGGCTGGCTCCGCTCCCCGGCCACGCCGCCCCGGACCGTGATGCGATTCGAGGTCGTTCTCCCGGCGAGCGAGCAATTGTACGAGGCACCGCTGCCGCTGATGGACATCGCGCCCGATGGCTCGGGATTCGTCTATGTGGGGATGGGGCCGCAGAGCCGCCGGCTCTACTGGCGCGGCTTTGACCGCTTCGCCAATCGCCCGCTGGAGGGAACCGAGGATGCGGAAAACCCGTTCTTCTCGCCGGACGGCACCTGGGTCGGATACCGGGCGCGGAACCGGTTGTACAAAGTCTCGATGGCGGGCGGCGCGCCGCAGGAGGTCATGAACCAGCCTTTCCTGGGAGCGGCGTGGGCGACGGACGGACGCATCATCTTCGGCGGGATCGGTGACTCCGCCGGGCTCTTCAAGATTGCCGCCGAGGGAGGGGCACCGACACGGATCACGGTGGTCGACAGCGCCAAGGGAGAGCGGGCGCATGTGCTTCCCCGCCTGCTCCCCGGCGACCGCCATGCCGTCTTCGAGGTTCGGACCAGTTCCGCCAGTCGTATTGCCGCCGTGGACCTCGCGACCGGGTCAATCACCTATCTGACGGAGGGGGAGCACCCGTCCTATGCTCCGTCGGGTCACCTGGTCTACATGACCCGGAACGGCCCCCGCGTGATCGGGTTCGATCCCGAACGGCTGGCGGTACGGGGGAGCGAGACGCCGGTGGAACCGGAGGGCACCCCATCGGGTGACCCGATGAGCGAGGTGCACGTTTCGGCCAACGGGACGCTCGCCTACCTCACGCGTGACGCCACTCGCCGGCTGCTGGCCGAAGTGGATCGGCTCGGCCGCGAGCGGGTGCTGTCACAGGACCTCCGCGGGTACGACAGTCCGCGCTACTCCCCGGACGGGAGCCGTCTGGCGGTCCGGATCCAGGACGCCGAAGGGTTCCACATCTGGGTGTTCGACTTCGCCCGGGGCACCTCGCTCCGGCTGACGTTCGACCGGGGGAGCTTCTACCCCGAGTGGACTCCGGACGGACAGCATGTCGTCTATCCGTCGACGGTGGACCGGGAGACCGGGATCTGGTGGAAGTCGGCGGGGGGCGGGGGCGCGGCCGAGCGGTTCTACGACCCGCCGCAGGCGCAGTGGGAGGCGAGCTGGCCCAGGCGCGGGTCGTACGTTGCCATCCGCCAGAACGATTCGGTCACCGGACGGGACCTCTGGTTGGTGAACGCAGTGGACCGGAAAGCCAGCCCGCTGCTCGCGACGCCCGCCTCCGAGCACTCGCCGGCGCTCTCCCCCGACGGGCGCTACCTGGCGTACATCTCCAACGCCACCGGCCGCGCCGAGGTGTACGTGCGGACGGTGCCCGACTCCAGCGGGACCTGGCTGGTGTCCGAGGGCGGGGGTGGCGAGCCACGCTGGAGCGCCGACGGCGGCGAGCTGTTCTATCGCGCGGGCGAGGCGATCATGTCGGTCGGCTTCGAGACGCGGCCCACCGTGGCCTTCGGCAAGCGGGACACGGTGTTCACCGGGGCGTATGTTCCGAACCCCAACCACGCCAACTTCGACGTGCACCCCTCGGGCGACCGGTTCGTCATGGTGCGGATGTCGGAGGGCGAGCGCCGCGCCGTGATCGTGATGAACTGGGACGCCGAGTTGGCGCGGACCTCGGCGGCGGACTAGAATCGGAAACGCGCGCCGATCGGCCTTCCCCGCCGGGGCGCGCGCAACCAACTCCAGGAGCGCCGGTTCGTGTTTCTCCCTCGCCGCGATTTCGTGAAGTCGGGTGCCGCCGCCCTGGCGTTTGGTCTCCCGGGCCGGCGGCTGCTGCCGCCTCCCGATCCCGACCAGACCACCCGCGATCTCTGCCTTCACGCGCTCGACGCCGCGCGCGCCGCGGGCGCGAGTTACGCCGACATCCGGATCAGCCGCACCAGGACCCAGTCGGTCAGCACCCGCGAGCAGCAGATCACCGGCGTCTCGGAAAGCGACACCGAAGGCTTCGGCATCCGGGTGCTCGCCGACGGCGCCTGGGGCTTCGCGGCGAGCCGCGAGCTCACCCGGGACGAGATCACGCGCATCGCCCGCACCGCCGTCGCCCTGGCGAAAGCCAACCGGGCCGCCATGAAGCGACCCGTCACCCTGTCGCCCACGCCAGCGGTGAAGAACGGCCGCTGGCGGAGCCCGGTCGAGATCGACCCCTTCTCGGTTTCCCTCGACGACAAGGTCACGCTGCTGCTCGCCGCCAACGCCGCGGCGCTCAAGGTGAAGGGCGCCAGGTTCGTCAGCTCGTCGCTGTCGTTCGAGCTGGAGGAGAAGACCTTCGCGTCCACCGATGACATCTTCACGGTGCAGGCGATCTACCGCACGGCCCCCGAGCTGACCGTCACCGCGGTCGACCCCTCGACCGGCGACTATCAGTCGCGGAGCGGCGTCGAGGCGGCCCCGACCGGGTTCGGCTACGAGGCGGTGCTCAAGGCGGACCTCGCGGGCCAGGCGCCACGCTGGGCCGAGGAGGCGGTGCGGAAGCTCAGCGCGAAGCCGGTGGAGCCGGGCAAGTACGATCTCATCCTCGAGCCGCATCATCTCTGGCTCACCATCCACGAGTCGATCGCCCACCCGACGGAATTCGACCGCGCCCTCGGCTACGAGGCGAACTACGCCGGCACCAGCTTCCTGAGCCCGCCCGAAAAGGTGCTGGGCAAGCTCCGCTACGGGCCGGAGTTCATGAACATCCAGGGGGACCGCTCGCAGGAGGGCACCTTGGCGGCCTGCGGCTGGGACGACGACGGGGTCGCCCCCGAGACCTACCACCTGATCCGGAACGGCATCGTGGTGGACTATCAGACCACGCGCGACCAGGTCGAGATGATCCGGCCCTATACCGGCCGGACCCGGTCGCACGGGTGCAGCTATGCGCAGTCCTGGGGCCATGTGCAGTTCCAGCGGATGCCCAACATCTCGCTGATGCCGGGAGAACAGGACCTGGTGCTCGATGACCTCGTCGCCGCGACCGAGCGCGGCATTCTCGTCGTCGGGGACTCGTCGTATTCCATTGACCAGCAGCGCTACAACTTCCAGTTCACCGGCCAGGCCCTCTACGAGGTGAAGGGCGGCAAGGTGGTCGGGATGCTGAAAGACGGCGCCTACCAGGCGCGGACCCTGGATTTCTGGAACAGCATGGACATGATCGGCGGTCCCCGGTCGTATGCCATCAAT
>JAOUIC010000040.1 GCA_029884275.1 Gemmatimonadota bacterium
CCGCTCCGAGAGGACGATGGCGTCCTCGAAGTTGTGGCCGTACCACGGCATGAACGCCACCGTGACGTTGCTCCCCAGCGCCAGTTCACCGGCCTCCGTCGCGGAGCCGTCGGCGATCACCTGGCCCTCGCCAACCCGCTCGCCCGCCTTGACCAGGGGACGCTGGTTGATCGCGGTGTCCTGGTTGGTACGCCAGAACTTCCGTACCCGGTACCGGTCGTGCTGGGTGAGGCGCGCCAGCGGCACGTTCGGGTCCACCCCGCTGCGGTCGCCCGCGTCAACGATGATCTCGTCGGCGGTGACCCGAGTGATCGTGCCCGCGCGCCGGGCGAGGATCACGGCGCCCGAGTCCGCCGCCACCTTGGCCTCCAGCCCGGTGCCGACCACCGGCGCCTGCGGGAACAGCAGCGGCACCGCCTGGCGCTGCATGTTGCTGCCCATCAGGGCGCGGTTGGCGTCATCGTGCTCGAGGAACGGAATCAGGGCGGCGGCGATCGACACCAGCTGCTCCGGCGCCACGTCCATGAAGTCGATCCGGTCCGGGGCCAGCAGCGGGTAGTCATCGCCCTTGCGGCACAGCACCAGGTCCTCGGCGAACTTGCCCGCGGGATCGAGCAGCGCGTTGGCCTGGGCCACCGCGTAGCCCTCTTCCTCGCTGGCCGAGAGCCACCGGATCTCGTCGGTCACCTTGCCGTTCTTGACCACCCGGTACGGGGTCTCGATGAAGCCCAGGTCGTTGATGCGGCCGTAGGTCGAGAGGCTCGTGATCAGGCCGATGTTCGGTCCTTCCGGCGTCTCGATGGGGCACATCCGGCCGTATTGCGAGTAGTGGACGTCGCGGACCTCGAACCCGGCCCGCTCGCGCGTCAGGCCACCGGGCCCCAGCGCCGAGAGGCGGCGCTTGTTGGTCAGCTCCGCCAGCGGGTTGGTCTGGTCCATGAACTGCGACAGCTGGGACGAGCCGAAGAACGCCTGGATCACGGCCGAGACCGTGCGCGCGTTCACCAGGTCGTCCAGCGAAATCTTCTCCGGGTCGGAGTTGATGCTCATCCGCTCCTTCACCAGCCGCGCCATGCGCGACAGGCCGACCGAGAACTGGTTGGCGATCAGCTCGCCCACCGAGCGGATCCGCCGGTTGCCGAGGTTGTCGATGTCGTCGGTGTACCCGCGGCCGTCATGCAGGTCGATCAGGTACCGGACGATGGCGACGAAATCCTCCTCGGTCAGGACGGTGTGGGCCGAGGGCGTCTTGAGCCCGAGCCGCTGGTTGATCTTGTACCGCCCCACGCGGCCGAGGTCGTACCGCTTGGGGTTGAAGAACAGCCGCTTGAGGGCGTCCCGCGCCGTCTCGAGGTCCGGCGCCTCGCCCGGGCGGAGCAGGGCGTAGATCTGCTCCAGGGCCTCGGCCTCGCTGTGCGTCGGGTCCTTGAGCAGGGTGTTCTTGATCAGGGGGGATTCCGCCCGGCCCGCGGGCAGCAGCACGTCGACCCGGGTGACGTGGGCCTTGATGAGCCGCTTCCGCATGGTATCGGTGAGCTCCGCCCCCGCCTCGGCGACGACCTCTCCGGTGCCCGGATCGGCCACGTCGAACGCCAGCACCTGCCGGGAACGCTCCCGGGTAGTGGTGGGCTGCTCGTCGTCCCTGAGGTCGATGGTGGCGTAGCCGGTGAAGACGGTGACCGCCTTCACCCCCACATGCTGCAGCTGGTTGAGCCGCTCCTGGCTGAGTTCGTCTCCCACCGTGGCGAGCGGCGCTCCCGCGGCGTCCTCGGGGTTGGGCACGTCGGCGGCGAGCAGCGCCCCCACCACCTCGCGGCGCTCCTGCCGGCCGGCGAGGCGCCCGGAGATGTTCAGTTCCTTGGTGGCGAAGAACAGCTTGAGGATCTCCGCGTTGGTGCCGTAGCCAAAGGCCCGGAGCAGCGCGGTCGCCGGGAACTTCTTCTTCTTGTCGATGTGGACGTAGATCACATCGTGGATGTCGATGGTGAACTCGACCCACGACCCGCGGAACGGGATGATGCGCGCCGAGAACAGGCGCTGTCCGTTGGGGTGGAAGTCCTCCTCGAACACCACGCCGGGCGAGCGGTGCAGCTGGCTCACCACCACCCGCTCCGCGCCGTTGATCACGAACGTCCCGAGCGGCGTCATGATCGGGAGCTCGCCGAGATAGACCTCCTTCTCGATGGCGTTCTTGAGCCGCCGCTGACCGTCGACTTCCTCGAAGACGTCGAGCCGCAGGGTGGCCTTGAGCGGCGCTGCGTACGTCATGTCCCGCTCGATGCACTCCTCGACCGAGTACTTCGTCTCGCCCAGCGAGTAGGAGATGAACTCGAGACTGAACTTCCCGGCCACGTCGCCGATCGGGAAGAGGTCGCGGAACACCCGCTCCAGCGAGACGTCCTGGCGCTCGCCGTGGACGTCGTCCGGCACGAGCAGGCTCTTGAATGCCTGAGTCTGGATGTCAAGCAGGTCGGGCATGGGCATGCCCACGTCCCGCTTGGAGAACACGATCTGGGGCCGGATGGCAGTCATCGGTTACACTCGCGCAACACAAATGGCCCCGTCGCGGGCCGCTCGGCGGAGTGCCGGGCGGCCACGCGGGGCTGGTCCAACTACCGGATTATCGAAGTCGCGTACCAATCATCTCGTCTCACCGAAGCAGGGTCTCAGGAGTGCCCGTGCCGCCCGAACCGGCCGGCCGATCGGGGCCAGCTCCCGGCCTACTTCAGTTCGACGGTCGCGCCCTGATCCTCGAGCTTCTTCTTCATTTCGTTGGCCTCGGCCTTGGCGACGCCTTCCTTGACCGTGCCGCCGCCGTCGACCAGGTCCTTGGCCTCCTTGAGGCCCAGGCTGGTCAGCTCGCGGACGACCTTGATGACCTGGATCTTCTTCTCGCCGCCGCTCTTCAGCACGACGCTGAACTCGGTCTGCTCCTCGACCGCCGCCGCGGCGCCCGCCCCGCCCCCGGCCGGCGCGGCTGCGGCCGCCACCACGGACACGTTGAACTTCGTCTTGAATGCGTCGATCAGGTCGGCCAGCTCGAGGACGCTCATCTTGCCGACGGCCTCGAGAATCTCGTCCTTGCTCAGCGTGGTCGTGCTCATGTTCGGATTCTCCCTCAAGCGTTGGGGGCTGCACCGCGCTGCTCGCGCAGCGCGTCGAGGCAGCCAGCAAATGAAGCCAGGATGTTGTTCCACGTCCCCGCGACCATCGCAAGGAGCGTCTGGCGGTCGGGGAGACTCCCCATCCGCCGGATGTGATCGGCGCTGACCGCGGCCCCGTCCACCAGGCCGGCGCGAATGCCCGGCTTCTGGTGTTCCCGGTTGAACTCGCTCAGCACCTTGGCGGCCGCCAGCGGCTCCGTGCTGAGCACCAGGCCGGTCGGGCCCTTGAGGTGCTCGTGGAGCGCGGTGACCCCCTGCTGGTCCAGGGCCCGCTCGGCCAGCGTGTTCTTCACCACCAGGTACTTCGCGCCCGCGGCCCGGAGCCGCCGGCGGAACTCGGTCATCTTGGCGACGTCGAGGCCCGCGAAGTCGGTGACATAGACGTTCGGAGCCGCCTGGATCGTCGCGGTGATGCTCTCAACTTCGGCCTGGCGTTCTGGCTTGCTCATCGATACACCGCCGTGTCGAGCCGGACGCCCGGGCCCATGGTGCTCGACACCGTGGCGCTCCGGAGGTAGTGCCCCTTCGCTGCGGCCGGCTTCGCGCGCACGATGGAGTCCATGAAACTCTGCAGGTTCTCCGCCAGCTGCTGCTCGGAGAAGCTCACCTTGCCGATCGGGGCGTGAACGTTGCCGGTCTTGTCGACCCGGTACTCGATCTTGCCCGCCTTGATCTCGCGCACCGCCTTGCCGATGTCCATGGCCACCGTGCCGGCCTTGGGGTTCGGCATCAGGCCGCGCGGGCCCAGGATACGGCCCAGCGGGGCCAGCTGACCCATCACGTCCGGCGTCGCGACGATGACGTCGCAATCGAGCCAGCCGTCTTTCACCTTCTGGATGTACTCCGTGCCGGCGAAATCGGCCCCCGCCTCGAGGGCATCCTTCACCTTGTCACCCTGGGCGATCACCAGCACCCGGACCGACTTGCCGGTCCCGTGCGGCAGCACCACCGTGCCGCGCACCACCTGGTCGGCATGCCGTGGATCCACCCCCAACCGGACCGCCACGTCGACGGTCTCGTTGAACTTGGCGTAGGCCGCCTGCTTGACCAGCTTGACCGCCTCTCCGATCGGATACTCCCGAGCCCGGTCCAGCCGGCCCACCGCCTCGCGGAACTTCTTGCCATGCGCCGGCATCAGTCTGCCACCTCCAGCCCCATCGAGCGGGCGGTGCCGGCGATCATCCGCATGGCCCCCTCGAGGTCGGCCGCGTTGAGGTCCTGCATCTTGAGCTCGGCGATCCGCTTCAACTGGGCGCGCGTGACCCGCCCCACCTTGGTGCGGTTGGGCGCCGCGCTTCCCTTCTCGAGCCCCGCCTCCTTGAGCAGGAGGTTCGGCGCCGGAGGGGTCTTCGTGATGAAGGTGAACGTGCGGTCCTGGAAGACCGTCACAACCACGGGGATCACCATCCCCGCCTGGCTCTGGGTCCGGGCGTTGAACTGCTTGCAGAACTCCATGATGTTCACGCCGTGGGGGCCCAAGGCCGTCCCGACCGGGGGCGCGGGATTCGCCGCCCCAGCCGGACACTGCAGTTTGATGACTGCGGTGACCTTCTTGGCCATTTAATACACCCTTCCTTTGGGTACGAGTCGGCCGTGGCCGACCCCTGCCTGCCGCGATGACCCGCGCGGTCGCGGGGTTGGGGGAGATTCCCCCCGGCGAACCTGGACGAGGGCGCGCACCGAAGTGCGCGCCGGCGTCAA
This sequence comes from Gemmatimonadota bacterium, assembly GCA_029884275.1. GTDB lineage: Bacteria > Gemmatimonadota > Gemmatimonadetes > Gemmatimonadales > GWC2-71-9 > JADJOM01. Next base: position 4,866 of record JAOUIC010000040.1, read on the forward strand.
TGCCCGCGCAGCTGCAGGTAATCCAGCTCCACGCTGGTGGGCCGGCCGAACAGACTGACCGACACCTTCACCTTGCCCTTGTCCGACAGCACCTCTTCCACCGTGCCGCTGAAGTCCGAGAACGGCCCCTCGGTGATCTCCACCACCTGGCCCACGAGGAACGGGATGTCCTCCTTGGGCTCCGCCTCCGCGGCGGCCTCGGCCACCCCCAGCAACCGGTTCACTTCATCCTGCCGGAGCGGCTGAGGGAACTTCCCGGCGCCGACGAACTTGATGACGCCCTGGATGCTGTTGATCACATGGAGCGATTCCTGGCTCATCTGCATCTCGACCAGGACGTAGCCGGGATACAGCTTCCGCTCCACCGTGACCTTCTTGCCGTTCTTGATCTCCACCGCGTCCTGCACCGGGACGATCGCCTGACGGATCAGGCGCTCCCCCTCGGGGCGCGGGTCCTGGGCGATCCGCAGGGCGATGAGACTCCGGACCTTGTTCTCGTGCCCGGCGGTCGTCTGAATCGCGAACCAGCGGTAGTCCGTCGCCGGGCTCACCGCGACAGCGCCGCCACGCCGTCGACCAGGATCAGGTTGAGCAGCCAGTCCAGCCACCCGATCGCCAGGCCGAGAAGCACCGACAGCACCACGATCATCCTGGTGGCGTTCACCAGTTCGGGGCGCGTCGGCCAGGTCACCTTGCCCAGTTCGCTCCGCACCGCCTTGAGGAACTCGACCGTCCCCGCGACCCACCGCGAAGGCCCGGACGATTCAGCCACGGCCGTCGAGCTCACTTCGACTCCTTGTGCAGCCGGTGGTGGTTGCACCGGGGGCAGAACTTCTTCCACTCGACGCGCTCCGGGTGCTTGCGGCGGTTCTTGTCGCCGAAGTAGTTCCGGTCCCGGCACTCGGTGCACTCGAGAATGATCTTGTCACGCGGCATGAACACGTTCCTCCTTGAGAGCTCGCGACCGGGATTGAACCGGTGACCTCATCCTTACCAAGGATGCGCTCTACCGACTGAGCTACGCGAGCCGATGTCCCTCGCGCCCAACGGGCACCGCGGCGCGCACCAACCTCGTTCCAGAGCGGGCGACGGGGCTCGAACCCGCGACATTCAGCTTGGAAGGCTGACGCTCTACCAACTGAGCTACACCCGCGCTCGGCGCCTCTACCCTGCGGGTTGCCCCGCGCACACCACGACGCGCACCAACATGGTGGGGGTAGGATTCGAACCTACGTAGCGCGTAAGCGCGGCAGATTTACAGTCTGCTGCCATTAGCCACTCGGCCACCCCACCGACGCCCGCGCCCCCCTCACGCACCACACCGGAGAGCTGACGGAGGGAATCGAACCCTCAACCGCCGGTTTACAAAACCGGTGCTCTGCCAGTTGAGCTACGTCAGCGGGTAGCAAAAACGGACAGAAAGGTATGATACCTAGGGACTTAGCACGAGTCAACGGGAGGGGGGGGTACCAGCCGGCGAGCCGGCCCCGCTGGCAGGGTCAGGGGAAGACGCGCCGCACTTCGGCGCGCCCGTCACGGGCATCGCGGATCTCCCAGCCGGCTCCGGCCAGCAGGGCACGGATCCGATCCGCTTCCTTATAGTCCTTGCTCCCTTTCGCCGCCGCCCGCGCCGCCGCCCAGGCGACCGCCCAGGCCTCCGCCTCGGCCGGATCGGCGGGGGGCGATGGGGAGAGCGCCCCTGCGGCCACCCCCGATCCCCCTCCCGGCGTGACGATGGCGGCCGCCCCTGCCTCAGCCGGAAGGATGTCCAGCACTCCGAGGAGCCGCGCCCACCTATCCCGGTCCGCTGCCGCCGGGAAGATGCCCAGGTCGAGCAGGCGGTTGCCGTCCCGCGACGCCTGAAAGACGGCGGCCACCGCCTCGGGGGCGTTCAGATCGTCGTCGAGGGCCCCCGCCACCTTCTGTTCCAGGTTCCTCCCCCACGGGGTGAAGTCGTTCTCCTCCCCGGCCGGAGTCGTCTCGCTGCGGCGGAGCCGCGAATCGAACTCACCCAGGCGCCGGCAGCCCTCGCGCGCGGCGGCGAGACCGTCGTCAGTCAGATCGAGTTTCTGCCGGTAGTGCGTCTGGAACAGCAGCAGCCGGAGAGCCCCCGGGTCCACCCCATCCTCCCGGAGGTCGCGCGGCGTGGTGATGTTGCCGAACCGCTTGGACATCTTGCTGCCGCGGACGTTGAGAAACTCGCCATGCACCCACATGCGCGCGAAGTGCGCCTCGCCGGTGTAGGCGCAGCTCTGGGCGATCTCGTCCTCGTGATGGGGGAAGATGAGGTCCACCCCCCCGGCGTGGATGTCGAGCACCGGGCCCAGCCCCTCGCGCTCCAGCAGGGCGAGTCCCATCGCGGAACACTCGAGGTGCCATCCGGGCCTGCCTCGACCGAAGGGCGCGTCCCATGCCGCCCCGACCGCCTCATCCTCGGGGCGGGCGGCCTTCCACAGCACGAAATCCTGGGCGTTCTCCTTGTCGTATTCGTCAGCGGAGATCCGGCCGCTGGCCCCGGCCTTCAGCTCACGCCGATCGAGCTGGCTCAATCGTCCGTAGGCGGGGAAGCGGTCAATGGCGAAATAGACCGAGCCGTCCTCCCCCTGGTACGCGAATCCCCGGTCCATCAACCCCTGCACCAGGGCGATCATTGGATCGATGAAGTCGGTCGCCCGGGGATAGACATGCGCGGGCCGCAGCCGCAGCCAGTCCCGGTCCTCGAAGAATGCCCTGGCGAAGGGCTCGGTGAAGCTCCGGATGTCGGTGCCTCGGGCGCTGGCCTCCCGTATGATGCGGTCGTCCACATCAGTGAGGTTCATGATGTGAAAGACCGACAGCCCCGACGCCTCGAGCCAGCGGCGCAGCAGGTCTTCGAACAGGAAAGTCCGGAAGTTCCCGATGTGGGCGTAGTTCCAGATGGTGGGCCCGCAGGTGTACATGGACACCTGCCCGGACCGGATCGGTTCGAGCGGCTCGAGGCGCCGCGTCAGCGTGTTATAGAGCCGGAGCGCCACGAGCACCACCGCTGGGGTACCGGACATGGAGCGTCCGCTGCGGGAAGGGGATTTCGATCCCTTCCCTGTCGAGTCGCCCCTTGATCCGGCGGTGGAACTCCCGCTGGACCGACCACTGCTGCCCCGGACGAGTCCGGAGCAGGGTGCGCACCGTGATGGCAGAATCGTCGAGACCCTCGATGCCGAGGACCTCGGGGGACCCGTCGAACCGCCCGGTCCATTCCGGATCGGCGGCCATGGTCTCGGCCTCGTCCTGGAAGACACGGATCGCGCGATCGAGGTCGGTGTCGTACGCCACGCCGACATCCACCACGGCCCGGGACCAGGTGCGGGTCATGTTGCTGACCACGGTGATCTCGCCGTTGGGAATCATGTGGACGATCCCCTTGAGATCGCGGAGCACGACCATCCGGAGCGTCATCCGCTCGACGACTCCCGCCTTGCCCGAGATCTCGATGATGTCACCCACCGCGAACTGCCCCTCGAGCAGGTAGAAGAACCCGGCGATGATGTCCTTCACCAGGCTCTGGGCGCCGAACGAGAAGGCCAGGCCCAGGATGCCCGCGCCCGCGAGCAGCGGACCGATGTCGATGAAGACGTCGAGCGTGAGCAGGAGGGCAAGCAGGATGAAGACCACCCGCGCCACGCTCCGCAGCAGCTGCGAAATCGTCCGGCCGCGCTTCTCCGCCGCCGTGAGTGTGGAGTCGTCGCCGTCATCGACCGCCCGCTCGATACGGTGGCTCACCACCCGCACCGCCCGGACGGCGATGAAGCAGCCGATCCAGATGAAGGCGACCTGAATGAGATCGCGAGTCAGGGCAGCGGCATCGACCTCCAGGGTACTCGCGAGGTCACTGATCCAGTCGGGCATGGCAAGCCACAGCTTGGGCACGACACCACCTCATGGCAGAAGAGCGGGGTCCGGACGGGGAACAATAGGAAAGCGCCGCCCGGGCTTCAACCCGGGCGGCGCATCGGGGGCGGCGTGCGCTCAGGCGGCCGGCGGCCGGACGATCAGCGTGGGGTGAGAGGATGCCCGGATCACCTTGTCGGCGACACTCCCCAGCACGAGACGCTCGAACCCTCCCGCGCCGTGGCTGGCGAGCACGATCAGGTCCGCATCCGTGACGTCGGCCTGCGCGATGATCGCTTCGGCGGCACGTGGCCCCTCGACGGCGTAGGTTCTCACCACGTGTCCCTCCTGACGGAGGCGGCCGGCGATTCCGTCGAGGTAGCGTGAAGC
>JAOUIC010000491.1 GCA_029884275.1 Gemmatimonadota bacterium
GGCGGCCTATTTCTGGTTCGAGAAACGGGGACGGGGAGTCCTGATCGCCGGACTGGCGTTGCCCACGATCGTCACCGCCTACGCCACGATGCTCCCCGGCTTCACCGACTCGGTGGTGATGGCCCTGATTCACCTCCCCATCCTCTTCTGGGCCCTCCTGGGATTCGTCTTCACCGGCGCCTCCTGGCGTGACCCCCAGCCCCGGATCCACTACCTCCGCTATAACGGCGAGCTGTTGATCCTGACCAGCCTGGTGGGCCTGGGCGGGATGGTCTTCAGCGGGATCACCGTGGCGCTCTTCCAGCTGGTCTCCAAGGACTCCGCCGAGTGGTACTTCCAGAACGTCGGCGTGATGGGGGCCGCCGCCGTGCCGGTGGCCGCGACCTACCTGTACGACGTCGTCTTCAGGCGGCGCACCGGAATCGCCTCGGTGCTCGCGCGTGTCTTCGCGCCCCTGTTCCTGGTGATGACGGCCACCTACCTGGTCGGCGCGTACCTCAGCGGGCAGAACCCGTTCGTGGACCGCCAGTTCCTCATCACCTTCAACGGCCTCCTGCTCGTGGTCCTGGGCATGACGGTCTTCTCGATCGTCGAGCGCGGGGAGCAGGCCGCGGTGGGATGGGTCGATTACGTCAACGTCGCGCTGCTGATGGTCACCCTGGTCATCGATGTGATCGCGCTCTCGGCCATTCTCTTCCGGCTCACTTCGTACGGGTTCACGCCCAACCGCGTGGTGGTGCTCGGCGCCAACCTCGTCATCATGACCCATCTCGCGTGGACCTGCCTGGCGTACATCGGCCTCATCCGGGGGAAGGCCGGTGCAGACGGCGTCCGACAGGCAGTCGTCGGGTATCTTCCGGTCTACGTCGGCTGGGCCGTGCTCGTCGCATTCATCCTGCCGCTCGTGTTTCGGTTCACCTGATCGGCGACTGCGGTGGTGGGCGGTTCAGCGGCACAGGGAGGTACCAATGAGCCAGTGGCAGAGACGCATCCGCGGTGCGGTCGGAATGGGCCTCACCTGGGCGCTCGCCTGGGCGCTCGTCGGTCTGCTGATCGGGGTGACCAGTAATCTCCTGCCCGGTCTCCCCTGGGATGCTTTCTTCGAGGTCTTCGACGCCCCGTTGCCGGCGCTGGCGATACCCGGATTCGTCGGCGGGGCGCTCTTTTCCATGGTGCTCGGGATTGCCGGGCGCCGCCGGAGGTTCGCCGAGTTGTCGCTGCCCCGATTCGCCGCCTGGGGGGCGGTGGGCGGCCTGCTGCTGAGCCTGGTGCCTGCTGCCATGGTTGCCGTGGGGCTGGCGAGTCTCGGGAGCGGAGCCCCCGGCGTGTGGCAGCTCACTGCCGTGATCAGCGGCCCCCTGATCCTCCTGAGCGCCGCCTCAGCTACCGGCACTTTGGCCCTCGCCAGAATGGCGGAACGAGGAGAAGCACCGACCCCGCTGCCGACGGGACCGAGGTCGGACTAACGGCAACCTCATTTTCGTCATCGGTCCCACGACGTGGGACCGTGGGCGGTCCGGCTCCGCCAGGCCCGCGGGCTCTGGCCCCAGCCATCTCCTACCGCAGCAACCGCGCCGCCATCGCCAGCGCCCGGTCGTGGGTCGCCACCACCAGCGCTGGCTCCCGACCCTCAGTGAGGCGGCGCAACTGGCCAGGCTGTCGCCGGCCACCATCCTAAAGCAGATCCACAAGTGGACAGTCAGGGGCCCGGAGTGGACAGGTGGTCGAAGGACCGGCCCCGGACTCGACTCCCTGGCCCCACGCTCACGGTCCCCCGCAACCCGGCGGGTCGTACGCCCGGCCCGGTCCACGCAGGAGTCGTAGAGCCGCCGTTCGGCTTCCGCCTCTCCCGCCAGTACGCGAGTGATCAGGTCACGCTCGTCCACAGGCCCGCAGCGTCTCCTCAGCGGTACGGCCGAACCAACGGAGTGCCTGACGACAGGTCGGGGAATGGACTGCGTGGGGGCCGAGCGGTGGGGAAACACAGCGGGGCGGCCGTTCAGGCCGCCCCGCCGAAGACCGGGAAACAGAGCCCGCTCAGTTGTCCACTTCCACCTTGATCTCGGTCGCCGTGATGGCGACCGGCGGCCCTGCGGCACTCACCGTCCCGCGGCCTTCCGTCCGGACCGCGCTGCCGCTGGCGACGGCGCTGGCCACGCTGCTCAGGGAGAAGAGGTCGCCCTCGGGATCGAAGGTCACGCTCCCGACCTGGACGATGGTGCCACCGGCCAGGGTCAGGGTGGCGGCGTTCTCATCGACCGCGATGACAGTGGCCTCGAATTCGATGCTGCCGGTGGGGATCTGGCCGCCGGGGAGGATCTCCCACAGAT
>JAOUIC010000492.1 GCA_029884275.1 Gemmatimonadota bacterium
GGGGGCCTTCGTCTGGGATGTCGAGGGGCGCCGGTATCTGGATTTCATCATGGGACTCGGGGCGGTGGCCCTGGGCTACGCGCATCCGGCCGTGGCGAGCGCGGCGAAGGCTGCCATCGACGCGGGAGTGGTCGGCCCGCTCGCACCGGAGGCGGAGGAACTGCTCGCCGAGCAGCTGGCCAGCGTCATTCCCATGCTGGAGCGCTGCCGCTTCCTCAAGACCGGGGCGGAGGCGACGGCCGCGGCGGTGCGGCTGGCGCGCGCCCACACCGGGCGTGATCTGGTGCTCCGCTCGGGATACCACGGATGGCTCGACTGGTGCCAGGCGGCGGGGTCGCCGGGAGTTCCCGCCGCCGTCACCGCACTCGGCGACATCCTCCCCTTCAACGACGTCGAGGCGGGCCGTACGCTGATACGGGATCGAGGGGAGAGGCTCGCGGCGGTCGTGATCGAGCCGGTGGTCGAGGAGGCTCCCAGCAAGGAATGGCTGGAGATGCTGCGGCAGGAGACTCAGCGGGTCGGCGCAGTGCTGGGCTTCGACGAGGTCAAGACGGCGTTCCGCATCGCGCCGGGCGGCGCCACCGAACGGTACGGTGTCGTGCCGGACCTCATGGTGCTCGGCAAGGCGGTCGCCAACGGCTTCCCTCTGGCCGTCGTGGGAGGGCATCACTCGGTGATGGAGCGCGCGCGGCAGGTATGGATCAGTTCGACGCTCGCCACCGAGATGGTCTCGCTGGCCGCGGCCCAGGCCACGATCACCGTGATCGTTCGAGAGTCGGTGCCTGAGCACCTGCAGCGCGTGGGTAAGTTATGGTGGGATGGTCTCTCGCAACTGGCGGCGCGGCATCCCGCCGTGGTCGCCGGTGTCGGAGGGATTCCCCCGATGTCGTTCCTCCGCTTTGCCAGCGAGGTGGCGGGTGCGGAGGTCGCCCGTGCTGCGGCCGAGCGGGGGCTGCTGTTCAAACGGAGCGCGTACAACTTTGTCTCGCTGGCCCACACGCCCGAGCTGATCCAGCAGGCGCTCGGCATCCTCGACCAGGCCTGCGCCCAGGCCGCCGGTCGGGCCGGTTAGAGAGGCGACGATGCTGATCGATGTACATGCGCATTTCTACCATGATCGGAGTGGCCGGGCCGGCTGGGGGGCGCTCAACCACAGCCGCCTGACGGCTGGGGAGCGCATCGGGATTACCTGGCACGTGGCGTCCGTGCTCGGGAGCTGGGGGCTCACCTCGCCGACATACTTCCCATCGCCTTCCGACCTCGAATACGGCAACCGCTGGCTCCAACAGCTGACCCAGACCCATCCGCATCGCGTCCGCGGCTACGTCACGGTCAATCCCAACCATACCGGCGATGCCCTGCGGCGCATCGATCTCGGGAAGCGTGCGGGAATGATCGGCCTCAAGCTTGCGGCCAGCCGCCGCGCCGACGACCCCCTCCTCGACCCCCTGTCTGAGGCGGCCGGACGCCATGATTTCCCGGTCCTCCACCACGTCTGGCAGCACCGTCGAACAGAGCGGCTGGGCCAGGAGGCCTCCGACGCGGTTGAGCTGTGCCGACTCGCCGCCCGTCATCCGAAGGTCCACTTCATCCTGGCGCACATCGGCGGCGGTGGCGACTGGATCCACTCGCTGCGAGCGGTGCGTCCCCAGGGGAATGTGCTGATTGATCTGTCCGGTAGCGGCGCGGACGGGGGCATGCTGGAGCAGACGCTGCAGGCAGTGGGCATCGAGCGTCTCCTCTGGGGAGCGGACGTCACGCTCTGCACCGGCTGGGCGAAGCTGCGGTATCTCGAGCGCCTGCTCACCCCCAACGACCTCGATCTCGTCAGGGCCGGGAACGCTGTCAGGATCTTTCCCAAGGGCGCCTTCGCATGATCGACGTGAACACATTCATCGGAGCCTATCCCTGGCGGCCCGTGCACGGTACCGAGCCTTGGGATCTCCTTGCCGCCCTGGACCGCGTCGGGATTGCCGAGGCCTGGGTGTCCCACCTGCCGAGCCTGTACTGGAAGGACCCCGCGGCCGGCAACGCGGTGCTGCTCGACCTTGCGGCGCGGGAGCGGCGGCTCCATGCAGTCCCCGCGGTGCATCCCGGACTGCCTCACTGGGAGGATGATCTGGCCGAGGCTCGCGCTCACGGAGTCGTGGCGGTGCGGTGCGATCCCGGGCTGCTCGGCCTGCCTCCGTCCGGAGCGGAGATCACCAGCCTCATTCGCCGCGCGGGGGAGCTGTCGCTTCCCGTGCTATCGGCCGTCCGCCTCGAGGACGGGAGGGGCCGCCATCCGCTCGACGTGTCACCGGAGCTGCCGCCGTGGGCGGTGC
>JAOUIC010000493.1 GCA_029884275.1 Gemmatimonadota bacterium
GGTGCCCGATCCGACGGTGCCGTTGTCGCCGAAGATGATCCGCCCGCAGGTCGAGGGGTTGTTGATCACCGCCGACGGGCTGACGATGAGCCGGCGCAGCTCAGAGCCGCCAACCGGAATCGCGATGCCAAGCACCGAACTCTCCAGAGCATTGAGGTTGTTGAAGCTCTGCACCGTCTCGTAGCCGCCGCCTGGAATGAGCAGCTTGAACTTCCGGGTGCAGCTCTTCGTCTTGCTGGTCTGGATCGTCGCATCGCCGCTGCCCGAGCCAGCCGTGGTGGAAAACAGCCGGGTGCTCACCCCGCACGACCCGTTGGCGTAGACCGGGCCCTGGCCGTCGCTGGCGAAGCCGAGCCCCGATTCATCCGACGGGAACGTCCAGGTGGGGGTGGGATCGGACGGGCCGGGCCTGGCGGCGGCGCCGTTGAGGTCGGACGGCGTGGTCGGCGCGTCGCTGCACCCAGCGACGAGGAGCAGAAGGGTGACGAGAGAGAAACTGGCGCGGGTCATGAGGGGCCTCGAGGGGGAGGTGACGTGTAACTGCTGCCTGTTACATGTCACACGGACTGGCGACGGGCTTTTGCGCGGGTGGAGACCAGGCCGGGTGAGACCCGTCCAGTGGCGGTCGCGGGCCGGTCGGGGCCCTCCTGCAGCGCGTCCACCGCACGGCGCCAGGGAAAGCCCAAGCTGACGGCGGTAGTTCCGTTCGAGGTCGGATTCCGGACGATTCCGCGCCGCTCGGACCCTCGACCGGCCCGCGACCGCGCTCGATGAGGATGCTCGGCTGGCCACCCCGGAAAACGACGCGCCCCGCTCGGACAGTGCGGAGCGCGTCAGTCAGGACTGGAATCGGCTCCGGATTACCTCAGAACATGTTCCAGTAGGCGGCAACGATCGTGTTGTTGTTTCCGTACGCCGCACGCCCGACGATCCAGTGCCCGTCACGCGAGATGGCCTCCACCTGAGCGCCGTCGGTGCTGCTGCCGAAGCCGCTGAGGAAGGTGACGTTCCCCGGTCCGTAGGGCGGCTCGATCACCGCCGAGGTCTTCCGTATGCTCGAGACCGGACAGAGGTTGGTCACGATCCGGCCGTTGTCGGCCATGTCGCTGGCGTTGGTGCATCCGCCAGGCAGCGCGATCGGCCCACTCCAGCCGGACGCGGACCTGGTCCAGTAGACGGCGACATTGCCACTGGCGCCGACCGCGAGGTCACCCGCGCTGTTGATGGCGTTGGCGTCGCTGCCAGCGGGACCGATGACCGTCGCAGTCCACCCGCCGGAGCCGTTCGGGGTCCAGATGGTGGCGCCGGATGGAGTGTTCCCCGCCGCCACCAGACCGGCGTTGAGGTCGTGGACCTGCCCTTCGGTGCCGCCGGCGGCCCCGCGCAGCACCTTCAGTTGCCAGGCGCTGCCGGTCCAGAGCCATACCCTCGGCTCGCGGCGAAAGCTGTTCCCCTTGAGCACGAAGGTCTCGACTCCACCGATCGCGGTGGCACTGTTGGTGGACGGATTCGACGCCACGGCCTGCGCGTTCCCCGCCTTTGCCCCGGAACTCCGCGGCAGCGATGTCGCCGCCCAACCGGACCCGTTCCGGGTCCAGACCATCGGGATGGTGCCTGTAACCGAGCCGTTGCCCAGCCCGCCGACCACTGTCTGGCCATCCTCGCTGACGCCCCACCCCGCCCCACCGGTGGCGATGGTGTCGAGGCCAGTGGAGGGGCTCCAGAGGTAGACCGGATCCCTGCCGGTGATCTCACCCGTGTTGTTGACCCCACGCGCCAGGCCAGCACCCAGGATGGCGATGGCGGTGGACACCTCGAACCGCTCGGTGCCGATCCCCTTCTTGCCGCCAGCCGTCACCGCGACGTCGTAGAGCGAGATGGTGGCGTCGGCGGCGATGGTGATGTTCGCCTCGAGCTGGGTGGAACTGATGTAGCGGGTCGAGTTGACGGTGACCTTGGGGTCGGGACTGCCATTCCGCTCCCAGGTGGCAACAGCCCCGGGGGCAAACCCCGAACCGGTAATCCCAACCACGAGTCCGGCATCACCCTGGTGGCCATAGGGCGGGTTGGTGCTGGTGACCGTGGGGCCGGTCCCGCCGGCGGGTTTCGCACTGGCCATCCCTGACCCATCGGTCGGCACGTCCGGTGATTGTGTGCAGGCGAGGACGACGAGCGCCAGCATCGCCGCCCCGGCGGAGGCGCCCGGGAGTCGGTATCGACCTGAATTCAGCATGGGACACTCCCGAGGGAAGGAATGGATATGGGCACCTGGTCTCAGTATCACGGACAACCGCGCCGGTTTTGCGCCCCGGACCCTCTCGG
>JAOUIC010000041.1 GCA_029884275.1 Gemmatimonadota bacterium
GTTGTGGGTGAGCTTCTTGGTGATCCGGTCGCCCCCCTCCTCCTCGGCGAGACGGAGCAGCAGATCGGCCAGGCGCCCGTTGACGTCGAGCAGGACCAGGCTGCCGATCTTCTCGTCCGCCCGGCGCAGGCGACGGGAGAGCTCGCGCAGGAGCGCGATGGCGATTTCGGGCGAGGTCCGCAGGCGGCTCTGAAAATCCTCCCGCCGCAGGACCAGCACGACGGAATCCACCATCGCGATCACGGTCGCGGAGCGAGGCTTCTCGTCGATGAGCGACATCTCGCCGAAGAAGTTGCCCTCTCCCAGCACCGACAGGATGACCTCACGGCCGTCCTCACCGATCAGGACCACCTTGACCTGGCCTCTGGCCACCAGGTAGAGGGCATCGCCGGGGTCGTCCTCGAAGACGATGACGCTGCCTTTGGGGAAGGAACGCTCCCGCACCAGCTCGGCGAAGGCCAGAATGTCCCCCTCCCGCATGGTGGCGAAGAGGGGGACCTTTCGGAGCACATCCAGGCTGCTGATCGACACAGGCCCCCCGGGGGGAATGGAAGTGTAGATGGATACGATACTTAAGGTTGAGGGAGGCTGTCAAATCGGGCGGGCCGGGAAGGGGCGGGGGCCAGGAGCCCGTTCCCCCTCCCCGGTTGAACCTGTCGGCCCCGGGCGAGTATATTCCCCGGCTTCGCGGCCCCGAGAGCGGGGCCCGGCGGACCACCCAAGGAGACGACCGTGAAGGCCAACCTCCACCCCATGTATCACAAGGTGATGGTGCAGTGCGCGTGCGGGAACCACTTCGAGACGCGCTCCACCAACCCGAACCTGCACGTCGAGATCTGCTCGAAGTGCCACCCCTACTACACCGGCAAGCAGCGGCTGCTGGACACCCAGGGTCGCGTCGACCGGTTCCGCAAGAAATACTCGGCCGAAAAGGGCAAGGCCGAGCCGAACCAGGCCTGAGGCGTGGAGGCCAGACTCCGCCAGGCGCTCGCCCGGGCGGAGGAGGTCGCCGCCGCCCTGGCCGATCCACGCATCGCAAGCGATCCCACCCGGCTGAAGGCGCTCGGGCGCGAACACTACCGGCTCATGCCGGTGGTCCGCGTGGCCGAGCGCCTCTCGCGTCTCCGGGACGACCTGCGGCAGGCGCGTGAACTGCAGGACGAGGCAGACCCCGAGCTCGCCGCCATGGTCCATGCCGACCTGGCCCGCCTTCCGGGTGAGATCGCCCTGCTGGAAGCGGAGCTGTACGAGCTCCTCCTGCCGCGGGACCCGCTGGATGACCGCGATGCCATCATCGAAATCCGCGCCGGAACGGGTGGCGACGAGGCCGCCCTGTTCGCGGCCGATCTGTTCCGCATGTACCAGCGGTTCGTCCAGCGAAGGGGACTGACGGTCGAGATCATCTCGCTCAGCGACGGCGCCGCGGGCGGGATCAAGGAGGCGATCTTCGCAGTGCGCGGCCCCGACGCCTTCGGCCTGCTCCGGCGGGAAGCCGGAGTGCACCGGGTTCAGCGGGTCCCCTCCACCGAGGCGCAGGGGCGGATTCACACGTCGGCGGCGACGGTGGCCGTCCTGCCCGAGGCGGAGGAGGTCGATGTCGTGATCAGTCCGAACGACCTCAAGATCGACGTCTTCCGGTCATCGGGGCCCGGCGGCCAGAGCGTGAACACGACCGACAGTGCGGTCCGGATCACCCACCTGCCCACGGGGCTGGTGGTCTCCCAGCAGGACCAGAAGTCCCAGCTCCAGAACAAGCTCAAGGCCCTCGAAGTGCTCCGGGCCCGGCTGCTCGACCGGAGGATCGCGGAGCAGGAGGCGGCGCGTTCCCGCGACCGGCGTGCCATGGTGGGAACCGGGGATCGCTCCGCGAAGATCCGGACGTACAATTTTCCCCAGAGCCGAGTGACCGACCACCGGATCGGCCTCTCGGTGCACAACCTGCAGGACCTCCTGAACGGTGAAATCGACGAGCTGGTGAACGCCCTCCGGATGGCCAGCCGGCAGGAACAGCTTGCCCTCTGAGTTCCCCGCCACCCCCAGGGAACTGCTGGCTCGTGCCACGATCCGGCTGCGCCAGGCTGGGGTGCAGGATCCGCGGCGGGAAGCGGTCAGGATTCTGGCGGACCTGAGGGGAACGTCACCCGGCGCGGTGCTGTCAGGGCAGGAACAGTCTGTTGAACCGGCCGAGGTGGTCGCCTACGACCGGCTGATCGCGCGCCGGGCCGCCGGAGAGCCACTTGCCTATGTCACGGGCCTGGCCGGTTTCCGGCAGCTCACGCTGCATGCCGACCGGCGGGCCCTGATTCCGAGGCCGGAGACGGAAGGGCTGGTGGCCCTCCTCCTGGAGCGCTGCTCCGGTGGCGTCGTGGCGGACATCGGAACCGGGTCGGGGTGCATCGCACTGTCGCTGGCGGAGGAGGGGCGGTTCCAGTCCGTGGTGGGAGTGGACCAGAGCGCCGGGGCGCTGGCGCTGGCGCGGGAGAATGCGGCGCTCACGGGCCTGCGCGTCGACCTGGTGCGAGGGGATCTCACATCCGCTTTCGCCGGCGAGTGCCTGGACGCGGTGATCAGCAATCCCCCCTATCTTGCGCAGGCGGAGTACGACTCGCTCGACTCCTCAGTCAGGGACTGGGAGCCCGCCTCGGCGCTGGTGAGCGGTGACGACGGGCTGCGCGCGACCCGCCTGCTGCTGGCGGATGCGTTTCGGGCCGTCAGGGCGGGGGGATGGATCGGGCTGGAGGTGGATTCGAACCGGGCCGGCGAATCGGTCCGGCTGGCGCTCGCGTCGGGGTGGGAAGCAGCGGAAATTCTCGATGACCTTTACGGCCGCGAGCGCTACATGCTCGCGCGAAGGAGTAACGGGCTGTGATCTGGGACAAGGCGGAGGAACTTGGTCGGCTCATCGGGCAGACCCAGGAGTACAAGGCCATGCGGCGCGCCGAAGCCACGCTCCGGGAAGACCAGGATGCGCAGGCCAAGGTCGAACTCATCCAGAAGCTGGCGCGCCAGATGGACGAGTTGGTGGCCGGCGGCCAGATGCCGGACCAGGCGGCGGCCGAGGCCTACGAGCAGGCGGTGCGGGAGCTCGAGGTCAGCCCGAGCGGGCAGGCGTACGCCGTGGCGCGGGCCAACTTCGAGAAAGTCATGATCCGGGTGAACCAGATGATCGCGCAGGGCATGGAAAAGGGCGCGACGAGCAGCATCATCACCCTCGGATGACCCGAGGTCTGCTGGTCGCGCTGGAAGGGCCTGAAGGAGCGGGGAAGTCGACCCTTGCCCGGGTTCTCCTGGCGCGGCTGACCGAGCACGGCGTCCGCGCGCTCGCGGTGCGCGAGCCCGGCGGGACGGCGGCGGCGGAGGCCATCCGGCGCCTGCTGCTGGAGCCGGGAGACTCGCTCGAGCCCGCCAGCGAGCTGCTCCTCTTCCTCGCGGCGCGCGCCGACCTGGTCGCGAAGGTCATCCGGCCGGCGCTTCAGTCGGGGAGCCTCGTCCTGGCTGATCGCTACGAGCTCTCGACCGAGGCCTATCAGTGCGGCGGGCGCGGCCTGGACCGTAACCTCTTCCTGACCGCCAATCAGGCGGCAACCGGAGGGCTGTCCCCCGATCTCACGCTGGTTCTCGACCTTCCCCCGGGTGCGGGGCTGGAGCGGGTGCGGAAGGCGGGGAAGCCGCTGGACCGGATCGAAGGGGCGGGGATGGAGTTCCACGAGAGGGTGGCCAGGGTGTTCCGCGAGGCTCGGGGTCCGGGGGTGGTCCACCTGGATGCCAGTCGCGGTTCGGAGGTGGTGGCGGCGGAAGCGTGGGAGGCGCTCCGGTCGCGGGTGATGGCCGCATAGGGTTATGTTGAAGCCGTACGGCCAAGAACCGGTCTGAGGGCCGGGTGCGGCCGCGGAACTGGAGGAGCTATGCGTCAACGCTGGGGACTGATCGCCGTCGTGGCGGTCATTTCGTTTTTCTCGGGAGGATGGCTGCTGCAACGGGGCGCCGCGCGGGACGGCGGAGTCTTTCAGCAGGCCCGGCTGTTCGACGATGTGCTCAGCCACATCAGCGCCTACTACGTCGACTCCATCCCCGAGGGAGAGCTCTACCACCGGGCCTCGACCGGGCTGCTGGAACAGCTCAAGGACCCCTACTCCGGCCTGCTGGAGAACGAGGCGTACCGCGAACTGACCGAGTCCACCACTGGCAACTACGGCGGATTGGGCATCCAGATTGATGTCCGGGACGGCTGGATCACGGTGGTGGCTCCGCTGCCCGAGACGCCCGCGGAGCGAGCCGGAATCGAAACCGGCGACCAGATCATCGAGGTGGATGGCCGCTCGACCGAAGGCTGGAGCAGCGACCAGGCGGTGAAGGCACTCCGTGGCACACCGGGGAGCCAGGTCACGCTGCTGATCCGCCGGGCCGGTTTCCCGAAGCCGCTCGACTACTCCATCACCAGAGCCAGCATCCACGCCCGCTCGGTTCAGCCGGGCACGATCTTCCCTGGCAACGTCGGCTATATCTCGCTCAGCCCCGTGGCGGAGAGCTCCGCCCAGGAACTGCAGCGGGAGGTCGTCGCTCTGCTCGGCCAGGGGATGAAGTCCCTGGTGCTCGACCTGCGCGGAAATCCGGGTGGACTGCTCGACCAGGGCGTCCGTGTGGCGGACCTCTTCCTCGAGCCCCGGCAGGAGATCGTAGAGACCAGGGGCCGGGCGCGCGGGTCCACCAAGACCTTCGCGGACCAGGCCAAGCAGGACTGGCCCGACCTTCCCATCGTCGTGCTGGTCAACGACGGGACGGCCAGCGCTGCCGAGATCATCTCCGGCGCCCTTCAGGACCATGACCGGGCCGCGATCGTCGGCGTGCCGACGTTCGGCAAGGGACTGGTCCAGACCGTGTTCCCCTTTACCGACAAGACGGCACTGAAGCTCACCACCGGGCGGTGGTACACGCCGAGCGGGCGGACCATCCAGCGGGCGGCGAGGGACGAGGAGGAGCAGATGCGTCTCGCGGCCGAGGAAGGGGAGGCGGCCGGTGACTCCGCCGCGCAGGCCGATACGGCCCAGCGTCCGATCTTCCACACCACCGGCGGCCGGACCGTCCGGGGCGGGGGTGGAATCGTCCCCGACGTGGTCATCCGCCAAGACACCCTGACGACTCCGGAGCGGGCCTTCGCCACCGCCCTCGCGTCGAACTTCGCGACCTATCGCGATGCGCTCACCTCGACCGCCCTCGAGATCAAGAACCGGAAACAGGTCACCGTCGAAGGTTTTCAGGTCACCTCCGCTATGCGGCAGGAGGTGCTCCGGCGAATCCGGGGAAAGGGCGCGCAGGTCAGCGACGAGACATTCGAGGCGGCCCGGAGCCTGATTGACGAACAGCTCGGGTTCGAGATCGCCCGCTACGTCTTCGGCCGCCAGGCGGAGTTTCGGCGCCGCGCCGCGCAGGACCCCCAGATGCAGGCTGCTCTGGAGCTCCTGCGCCAGGCGCAGTCGCCCAAGGACCTGCTGACGCTCGCTGCGACCAGAGCCGGGGTGGCGCGGGAGAACTAGCAGATCGCCCCAACGCTCGAGGTTGCCGCCGCGTTCCTGACCGGGCTCGGGGTAGGGGCGCTCTCCGCGCTCGCCGGCATCGGCGGCGGCGTCGTGATGGTGCCGTTTCTCTATCTGGTGTACGCCAGTACCGGCGTCTCGCTGTCCGCCCAGACGGTCGTGGCACATGCCACGAGTCTGGGCGTGGCGTTTGTGGCCTCTTCCTACGGCACCTGGCACTACGCCAAGGCGGATGCCGTCGCCTGGCGCACCGCGCTGGCGTACGCCGTGCCGGGGATCCCGTCGGCCTTCCTCACTGCACGCTTGCTGACCCAGACAGCCGAGGTGGAGTGGTTGAGGGCTGCCTTCGGGATCTTCCTGATCATCTCCGGGGCGGACATGGTCCGCCGCGCCCTCGCCGGCCCCGAGTCCGAGCCTGGCGAACTGACCCCGCACAGCCTCGGTTGGCTCGCAGCGGTCGGCGTCGTCGGGGGCGCGGCGAGCGCCGCGCTCGGGATCGGGGGAGGGCTGATCGCCGTGCCGGCGCTGATGTACGTGGGTCGACTCCCGGTTCGCTCGATCGCCCCGACCGCCCTCGCCGGCGTCTGGCTCACCACGCTGACCGGCTGGATCGGATACCTCACCGCTGGCCCCGGGCCGCCGGTCTCCACCTGGGTGGTCGGCTTCGTGGACGGCCGCATGGCGGTTCCACTCGCGCTCGGTGCGCTCTGCACCGTCCCGCTCGGGGTACGCGTCAACCGCCGCGTCGCCCCACCCACGCTGTACTGGAGCTTCGCGGCCCTGCTCCTTATCCTGGGGGCGATGCTGATCCGCGGGTGGCTCTCGGGGGGCGCGCGATGATCGCGATCGTCGGCGGCGGCAGAATGGGGCGAAGTCTCGCCAGCGTGTTGAGCGAGGCGGGCGAACGGGTGGTGCTCTGGTCCAGGCGGGAGGCCTCCGGAGCCGTGACCGATGCGATCGCCGGTGCGCAGACGGTGCTGCTGGCGGTGCCGGATGACGTGCTCGATCCGCTGGCCCGGGAGCTTGCCTCGGGGGAGGTCGTCGGTGCGGACCAGGTCGTGCTGCACCTGTCCGGTGTCCACGATCGCAGAATCCTCGCCCCGCTGGGCGAAACCGGTGCCTCGCTCGGTTCGCTTCACCCGCTTCAGACGATCTCGGAGCCGGGGCAGGCGGGAGCGCGCTGGCGCGGGGCGTACGCCGCCATCGAAGGCGATACTCTGGCGCTGGAGGAAGCGGAGCGACTCTGTGGACTGCTGGGCCTGGTTCCGGTGCGACTGCCGGAAGGTGCCAAGGTGGCGTATCACGCCGGGGCAGTCGTGGCCTCCAATTATGTCGTCGTGCTGGCCGAGGTCGCGGCGCGGATCGCGGAGGCCGGCGGTGTGCCGCGCGAGGCGGCCGACCGGATGTACCTCCCGCTCCTCCGGGGAGCCGCCGAGAATCTTCAGCGCCAACTTCCGGCGGATGCGCTCACGGGACCGATTCGTCGCGGCGATGCGGCCACCGTGCGGCGGCACCTCTCGGTGCTGGGCGAGCCGGAGCGGACCCTCTATGCCCAACTCGGGCTTCGCGCACTCGCCTTGGCTCGGGGTGGGGGGCTCTCCCAGGCAGCGGCGGAGGAAATAGAACGGTTATTGCGAAACCGGGCAGGCGTTACTGGTCCACAATCCTGACTCCCTGGGGCACCTCGAAGCGGAACAGGTTGGACGAAGCGCGGCGGTTCACTTCCACGCCGAGGAAGGTCAGGGTGCGTCGCTGCCCGCCCCGCTCCCGGATCTCGAGCTTCCGAGGGAGGAAGTCATGGCGGTCCAGCCAGACGACCGCATCGGTGAAGGGGAGTGACGCGTCGACCGGCGTCAAGCCGATCACATCCGTAGTTCGACCCGCCACGGCATCACTCCTGAGGTACCGGCTGCGATACCGCTCGGCCGGATTGGTGAGGATCCACGCGAGCACGTTCGGTCCAAAGGTTGGATCGCTCGGGATTGCCAGCCTGATCACCTGGCCCGGGGTCGTGCTCGGGGTATAGACCCAGATGTGCTCGCCATCCATCACGATCGCATCGCCCGCCGGGTCGCTGAACCGCATGACCAGGAAGCCAGCCCCGGCCTGGGACAGTCGGCCGCGGCTCTCGAACGTCCCCACCATCGAATCGGCGATCACCTGCTTGAAGTCTGCGTGGAACGAGCTCAGCGCGCGGTAGGCACGCGCCGCCCGTTCCACGATGGCGGCAGGATCGTGGTCTTGCGCCGCCCCGACCAGCGCGGGGAGAGCGGTGGGAGCGCTCCAGGGAGTGGCGATCAGTATCAGCGCCGTCCACGCGGCAACCCTGATGCCCGGCGCTGAGCGGAGGGACCGGGCCATGATCACTTTCCGGTGGCGATCGACCGGCCGATCGCCGCGGCGATGAGCCGAGCCTCTCCCATGAGCCGTTCGAACTGCGCCGGATACAGGCTCTGCACGCCATCGGAGAGGGCCCGTTCAGGGTTGGGATGAACCTCGACCAGAAGTCCATCGGCGCCCGCGGCCACCGCGGCTCGGGCCATGGGCATGACCATTTCCCGATGGCCGGTGCCGTGGCTGGGATCGGCAATGATGGGCAGGTGGCTCAAGGACTTCACTACCGGGATGGCCGACAGGTCGAACAGGTTGCGGGTCGCCGTGTCGAACCCACGGACCCCCCGCTCGCAGAGGATCACCTCGGGGTTCCCCTCGGCGAGCACATACTCGGCGGAGAGGAGCAACTCCTGGATCGTGGCGGACAGCCCCCGTTTGAGGAGCACCGGCTTGCGGAGCCGCCCCACGGTCTTGAGCAGCGAGTAATTCTGCATGTTGCGGGCGCCGATCTGGATGATGTCCGCGACCTCGGCAACCTTCTCGGCGCCCTCCGCGTCCATCGCCTCCGTCACGATCAGCAACCCGGTCTCGTTCCGTGCACGGCCGAGCAGCTCGAGTCCCTTCTGCCCCAGGCCCTGAAAGGAGTACGGCGAGGTGCGGGGCTTGAACGCTCCCGCGCGGAGAATCGTGGCCCCGGCGGCGCGGACCAGCCGGGCCGCTTCGATGATCTGGGCCTCGCTCTCGACGGAGCATGGGCCGGCCATGACGACGACGGCGGTGCCCCCGATCGTGACCCCGCGGGAGAGCTGGATGATCGTCGGTTCCGGCTTCCATTCCCGGGAGACCTGCTTGTAGGGCTTCGAGACGTGGATGATCTCCTGGACTCCGGGAAGCCCCTCGATGCGGGAACTCTCCACCCGCCCGTCATTGCCGACCAGCCCGACCGTGGTTCGCTGGCGGCCGGGCATGGGACGGGCCTCGTAACCCATCTCTTCGATGGTTCCGCAGACCCGGGCAATGTCCTCGGCGGTGGCTTCGGCGTGCATCACGATCAGCATGCTACACGCGCTCCAGTTCGCCGAGCCGGACGCCGACGATGGTGGACACTCCCGGCTCCTGCATGGTCACGCCGTACACGGCCTCGGCGGCCTGCATGGTCCGCGGGTTG
>JAOUIC010000494.1 GCA_029884275.1 Gemmatimonadota bacterium
CCCCCGTTCATGGGGCCCACCGCCCAGGCGATCATCGCCCGGGTGGTCACCGAGACCCCGCGTTCGCTTACCAGCCAGCGCCACACCATCCCGCCCCAGGTCGAGGCGGCGGTCTTCACCGCCCTCGAAAAGCTCCCCGCCGACCGATTTGCATCTGCCGCGGAGTTCGCGACTGCACTCAGTGGTGTGCAGACGCCGAGCATGAGCACCAGATCGACCCAGGCACAGGCGGACCGCCCCGCTGCCCCGCTGCCCCGCCTGCTGTTGCTGGCGCTGGTTGCGATGGCGGGAGTGACGGGGTGGGCTCTCCTGCGCCAGCGAACAGCACCGCTGCCGACCACGTGGCAGTACATCTCACTGGGCGACAGCGTCGCCGTCACGCTCAGCGTCCCGCCCCTCGCCATTTCCCCCGATGGTTCCAAGCTCGTGATCAAGGAGGCGGGCCAGAACGGGCAGCTCTGGATCAAGCGAGATGGTGCCCTGGAACCCGTACCCATCCCCGGGACGGAGCGAGCGCAGAATCCAATCTTCTCACCTGATGGTGAGTGGATCGCGTTCGTTGCTGACCAGAAGCTCCGGAAAGTGCGCCCATCGAGCGGGGCGGCCGTCACGCTCGCCGACTCAGTTGCCGGCGGCTTCGGCGGGGCAGCGTGGCTTGAGGACGGGACGCTGATCTACGTCTCGCTGGACCTCGGCCGATTGCTTCGCATCGACGCCTCTGGCCGCAACAGCACCGTGGTCCTCGACAACGAGGGGATGCTGGGAGTCGGGTTCACAACGCCGACACCGCTGCCCGGCGCGCGCGGCGTGCTCTTCCAGTCATGTACATCCGGCTGTACCACGATGAGCCTGATGGCGCTCGACTTCGAATCAGGCCAGAGCAAACTCCTGGTCAGCGAAGCGACCCAGGGCTGGTACCTCCCGACCGGCGACCTGCTGTACATCCGGCGGGACGGCACCGCGCTGGTGGCCAGGTTCGACCTGGACCGCCTCGAGATTGTCGGAGCGGGCATACCCGTGTTCGAGAACATTTTTCTCTCCAACGTCAGCAACGCCGACCTGGTGTGGTCGCCCTCCGGAACCGTGGTGTACGTGACCGGAGGAAACCAGGACAATGAGAGCATCATCGTCCGCATTCCCCACGACGGCGTCGCGACTCCCATCGACACCTCCTGGACCGGCCAGTTTACCGCCCTGTCCATGTCGCCGAATGGGAAGCGGATGGCGGTCGGGATGGGCGTTGGCGCCGGCGGGCAAAACATCTGGATCAAAGAGCTGGACCGCGGACCGCTCACCCGCCTCACCTTCAGCGGTTCCGACCGACGGCCCGTCTGGTCACCCGATGGGCGGATGGTGGCATTCATTCGCGACTCGCTGGGGACGAGCATCGTGGCGGGGCGGTTCGCCGACGGCAGCCGTCCGGACACCGTCCTGGCGCGCATCGACCGCCAGATTCAGGAAGTCGACTGGTCGCCCGACGGGAAGTGGCTGGTGCTCCGCACGGACAACGGAAGCCCGGGCGCGGGCGACCTCGTGGGCATCCGGACCGGCGGTGACACCACCCCAGTCCCCCTGGTGGCGAGCCCCTTCACCGAGCTGCACCCCGCCGTATCGCCCGACAGCCGCTGGATTGCCTACACCTCCAACGAGTCCGGACAGAACGAGGTGTACGTCCGCCCCTTTCCGAACACCGGCGACAGCCGGTGGCAGGTGTCCACGACCGGCGGGAGGCTGCCCCGGTGGTCGCCGGACATGACGGAGATCTACTTTCTCGATGCGTCGAGTCAGATGTCATCAGCCACGATCACCACCACGCCGACCTTCGCAGTGGGTGAACGTCGGGCGCTGTTCGGCGCGTCGGGGTACGCGATCGACGGCTTTCACCAGGCGCACGATCTCTCGCCCGATGGGGAGTACTTCTACATGGCCTCGCCGCGCCGGATCGCCGACCTCGGGCGGGCGCCGATGCTGGTGCGCGTCGATCATTGGTTCACCGACCTGAAGGCGCGGTTGGCGCAGTAGCCCACACCCCCCACGCTCCACACCATTCCGGTACCGCCTGCAGTTCAGGGGTACTACCCACCAGCCACTCACCACCCACACTACCCATCAGTCGTCCTTTGCGCTCTTCGCGCTTCTTGGCGTCTTTGCGTTGAAAAGCTGTTAACGCAAACACGCCAAGAAGCGCGACGGCTACTTCAACCCCGCCAGGATTCCGTTGATCCGCGTCCGCTGCACCGGATCCTTCGTGAGCGACAACGCCTTCTCATAATTCGCCACCGCTTTCTTCGTGTCCCCCAGCGTGGCG
>JAOUIC010000495.1 GCA_029884275.1 Gemmatimonadota bacterium
GAGAGGATGACGGCCTCGCCGTAGTCCTGCACCTCGAGCGCGGCGCGCTCGGCGTCGCGCACGATCCAGAAGGCGATGGCGTCGACGTTCACCGGGACGGTGTCGCGGGTGAGGCACGACTCGGCCCCGAACGCCGCGGTGCGGATCCGCTGGTCGATGGTGTAGGCTACCCGGTCGATGATCGGCACGATGGCGAAGTAGCCGGGGCCCCGGAGGCCGCGGTAGCGGCCCAGCCGGAGCAGGACGCCCTTCTCCCACTGGTCGGTGTACTTGATCGAGGCGGCGAAGAGCAGGCCGAGGGCGACGCCGGCCGCACCGGCCAGGGGGGGCGGGAAGCCGGCGAGGAACAGCCCCCCCGCGAGGCCAGCGCCCGCCACGACTCCCGCGGCGAGGGCGGCGAAGGAGTACCGGGTGTCGTTTGGCGTATGTCTGGTCATGTGCAGTCCCTCAGGGAAATGGAGTCGGCCGGCGCGCTGCCAGCCGGTGTGTCAGCGTGTCCGGACCGGCCGGACCTCCTCGTAACGCGGCCTGACGGCTCGCGGGCGAACCACCTGCGCCTCCGATGGCTTCTGGAGATATGGACTGCGCACCTCTCCCAGTTCGATCGGCAGCGCCACCCGCACCAGGACGGTCAGGACGAAGAGCCCGAGCGCCCAGATGCCGGCGGTGACGCACAGCTCGACCCAGGTGGGGGTGTACTCGACGATCTCGCCCAGCGGCGAGGGGATGAATCCCGGGATCACCAGTCCGATGCCCTTCTCGATCCAGATGCCCACGAACAGCGTGGCGCAGGCCGGCATCAGCCAGCGGGGATTCCGCCGCAGGGGATGGACCATGAGCACGGCCGTGGAGAGGACGTTCAGCCCGATCCCGGTCCAGATCCAGGGCACCAGCGCGTTGTGCTCGCCCAGGCCGAAGAAGAGATACTGCGCGTTGATGCTGTGATGGGTCTGGGAGTAGAACTCCGCGAACAATTCGGAACAGAGCATGACGATGTTCACCTGCGCCGCGGCGACGGTGACCAGCGCCAGCTTCGAAAACGCGCCTTCGGGAATGTCGTATTTCGTGGTCCGCTTGATGAAGTACAGCAGCAGGATTACGAATGCCGGGCCCGCGGTGAAGGCGGACGCCAGGAAGCGGGGCCCCAGGAGCGCCGAATGCCAGAAGGGGCGGGACGGAAGCCCCGCCAGCAGGAAGGCCGTGACCAGGTGGATGCTCACCGCCCACATGGCGGAGATGTACATCCAGGGGAGGTACTTCTTCTTTTCCGGCGAGCGGCCGGCGTAGTGGTTGTAGAGAATGTAGAACGGAATCGCCAGGTTCAGCGCCAGGTAGCCGTTCAGCACGATCACGTCCCAGGACAGGAGCGACCCCGGCCAGTTGAGATAGCCGATACCGGGCGCCAGGTGCCACGAACCCTCCGGGTTGCCAAGATCGACGACCACGAACCCGAGTGCCATGACCAGCGCCGCCACGGCGACCGCTTCCGCCATCAGCACCGCGCGACCGAAGTCCACGTCCTCCAGGATGTAGGCCGGCAGGACCAGCATCATGGCGGCCGCGGCCATCCCGACGAGGAAGGTGAAGTTCGAGATGTAGAGACCCCAGCTCACCTGGTCGGTCATGCCCGTCACCGCGAGCCCGTAACGCCACTGCACCGAGTATGCGTAGGCGCCGGTGAGGATGATGGCCGTCAGTGTGGCCATCCACAGGTGGTAGCGCCGCCCGCCAGTGGTGGCGGACCGCAGCGAGCTCAGGAGGAAGGGCCGAAGATGCACCTTGACCTCAATCGCTGAAGTACCAGAAGCGCGGCTCGGTCTTCAGGTCTTCCTTCAGCCGGAAGATGCGCTTGTTGGCGAGCACCCAGCGGATCTCGGAGTCGGGATCCAGCAGGTTGCCGAAGACCCGGGCCCCGGTCGGGCAGGCCTCGACGCAGGACGGCAGGCGGCCCTGCCGCGTGCGGTGGATGCAGAAGGTGCACTTCTCCACCCGCCCCTTCATGCGGGCACGGTTCCCCAGGTAGTGCTGGTTGGGGTTCACCTCCACTGCCGGCACCTCAGGGTCGGCCCAGTTGAATCGCCGGGCCCAGTAGGGGCATGCCGCCATGCAGTAACGGCACCCGATGCACCAGTCATAGTCGACAACCGTGATACCGTCCGGCTCCTGCCAGGTGGCGCCCACCGGGCAGACCTTCACACAGGGCGGATCGGCGCACTGAAAGCACTGAGTTCCCAGGTAGAAGTGCCCCTCCGCCGGCACCTCGTGCTGAAAGGTCGCGTCGCCGTGGTCGAGGTCGATCACGCCG
>JAOUIC010000496.1 GCA_029884275.1 Gemmatimonadota bacterium
GACGCCGTGCTCAGGGGATTGCGTGACTGACGAGATTCGCGCTCTGTCCGCCCAGTACGCCGCCGATCCTTCCAGCCTGGTCTTTCTCCGGCTGGGCGAGGTGCTGCGCGCGCGTGGTCAACCGGATGCGGCGCTCAAGGTGGTGCTGCAGGGGCTTTCCAGGTACCCGCACCTACCCGAGGCGCACGACCTGCATGCCCGCATCCTGGTGGACCGGCGGGACTTCGCCGGGGCCTTTGATGAATGGGACATGGTGCTGCGGCTGGTGCCGCATCACGTCGGAGCGCACAAGGGCATCGGCTTCCTGTACTATCGCGCCGGAGAGCTGGACCGCGCGCTGTACCATCTTCGCGCGGCCGCCGAGCTGGACCCCGAGGACGCCGGGCTGCATGCCGCAGTGGAACGGGTGGCGGGCGGCGGAGAGATCTGGGACACGCCCATGCCCGAGGCGCCGGTCGACCGCGCGCCGCTGCCCACCGCGGCCG
Source organism: Gemmatimonadota bacterium (assembly GCA_029884275.1). Taxonomy (GTDB): domain Bacteria; phylum Gemmatimonadota; class Gemmatimonadetes; order Gemmatimonadales; family GWC2-71-9; genus JADJOM01. The sequence goes on from JAOUIC010000496.1 coordinate 486, forward strand.
ACCATGGCACGGACCTCCCTTTCGCGGATCTCGCCGGCGGATCGGACGGGTTGCTGCTGGTGGACCAGCACGGGCTTCGGCTGGGCGGCGGCGTTCGCACACTGGAGGGGCGTGATGTCTCCGAGCAGGCCGCGGCTGCCCTGGCCGGCATCGCCCGCGAAGCGTCGCGCGCGGCCCGGCTGCTCGCGATGGGCGAGTGGAGCCATCTCAGCGTGGAGTGCGCCGACGTCTCCGCCTGCATCCTCAACCCGACCGTCGACTCCACCCTGCTCGCCGTGATTGACGCGGGGACGCCCGGCGGGCAACTGGCGTTCGCCGCCGACCGCGCGGCAAAATCGGCCCGCGCCTGGCTGGAGCGGCAGCGATGAGTGCGGACCTCGCCACGCTGCTTGATGGCCTGACCCGCATGCGCGGGGTGCGTGGCGCCCTCCTGGTCTCGGCGGAGGACGGGATCACCGTCGCCGGGGCCTTGCTGGAGGAAGAGCAGGGGCCGGCGCTCGCGGCCCTGGCGGCCACACTGCTCGCCCGGGTGCGAGAGCTGATCGCGGAGACTGGGCACGAGCCGCCCAGGTTCCTGCACCTGCAGTCAGCCGAAGGGCTGCTGCTCCTCGCGCCCGCCGCCGGCGACCTGGTCGTCGTGAGTGTGGCCGGGCGGGAGGCGCTGATCGGGCCGCTTCGGCTCGAGATGCTGCGCATCGCGGAGCAACTCGACTGATGCGGGCCATCGAGCCCTGGGTGCTTCAGCCCCTCCGGACCTTCGTCGACGAATCCTCCGCCCGGCTGGCCCTGCTGACCACCTCGAGCGGTCAGGTGGTCGCCCAGCACGGGTTTCACGGGGCGCTCGATCTCATGTCCATCGCGGCGCTCGGCGCGGGCATCGTCGCCTCGAGCACGGAGATCGCCGTCCAGATCGGGTGGACGCCCTTTCGCGTGGTGGCGCACCAGGGGCGGGCCCAGGCGCACCTGCTTTCCTGGTTCGATACGCCGCGCGGCCGTTGGGTGGCGCTGGTGGTCTTCGGCGCGGAGACCAAGCTGGGCCTGGTTCAGGTCTTCATGGAGCAGCTGGTGAGGGATCTGGTGGCCGCTATTCCTCCTGAGGCACCCGAGAAGCGTGAGGTGCTCGCGGCGGACTTCGAGCGGGAACTCAACGCGAGCCTGCGGGCGCTCTTCGGGCGGTAGCCACATGTCCCTGGTCAACTTCTCCAGCCGCGAGATCACCTGCAAGATCGTCTACTACGGTCCCGGGCGATCGGGCAAGACCTCCAACCTGCAGTACATCTACGGCCGGGTGCCCGATGCCAGGCGGGGGCGGATGGTGAGCCTCGCGACCCAGACCGACCGCACCCTCTTCTTCGACTTCCTGCCCATCGATCTTGGCATCATCAGCGGGTTCACCACCCGGTTCCAGCTCTACACCGTGCCGGGACAGGTCTACTACAACGCCACCCGCAAGCTGGTGCTGCAGGGGGCCGACGGGGTCGTCTTCGTGGCAGACAGTCAGGCCCGCCGGCTGGATGACAATCTCGAGAGCCTGCAGAATCTGCAGGCGAACCTCCTGGCACAGGCGGTGGATGTCCGGAGCTTCCCGATCGTGATGCAGTACAACAAGCAGGACCTGCCGGCGGATCTCATCCTGACTCCGGAGAACCTCGACGAAGCCCTGAATTTCCGCGGCTATCGCAGTTTCAGCGGCGACGCGCTCCGGGGCGCCGGCGTGTTCGAGACCCTGAAGGGGATTTCCGAACTGGTCCTCAAGCGGCTGGCGGCGGCGGGGCCCGGGGCGAGCTGATGCCCAAGCTGAACCCGCGGCATTGTTTCG
>JAOUIC010000042.1 GCA_029884275.1 Gemmatimonadota bacterium
TCTGTCCCCGGCTCATACCCGGGAGCCAGCGGGTCCTCTGCGGCCGTGCGGAGGGCCAGCGAGGATCGGAGGATCCCAACAGAACCGTCGCTGATCGCCGCGCCGACATCGAACGCCTCGGAGACCGAGTACAGGCCGGGCACAATCCTGCCGAACGTGCCCTTGCCGATCTGCGCTCCATCGAGGAAGAACGCGCCCTTGCGCGTGGCGTTGTGCTTGTGTGCGTGGGGAATGGCCCCAGTCTTCTACCCGAGTCTAGCGCAGTCGCAGGGCATACAGAAACGTCGCCCCAAACAGCAAGCCGAGCAGGATCCACACTCCCCCGTACGACGGCAAAGGCTCACCATCGAGCAGGAACCGGCGAGGATTGTCCCAGACGACTGTGATATGAGCGGAACCTCCATCGAGCAGGTGGCGAATTGTGGCCTCAGGGAGAAGCAGGTTGGTCGCCAACGTTCTTCCGTCACTGGTCGCGATGCGGACGGGGAAAAGGGCGCGGGAGGTACCGTAAGACTCTGACCACGATGTTGGCGCCGGCGTCGAAGCTGAGACCCGCCGGATTGTGGCCGGGATCCCATCCTGTGAGAGCTGAAGCCTGGCGTAAGCCTGTGGCGATGCAATGGCGAAAGAGGAGAGCGCCATGACGGCCAGCATGACTTTGAAGACGAGGCCTTTCACGAGCCCCAGCGAAGGCGAGGAAGTCACTGTCGGTCAGGTCCGATGTCGGGGGTGGGGGAGCAGCGCCAGGGCGCTGATAGGGAACCGGGCACGTACGGAGCCGCGCGCCTTCCCTTCGGATCGAGGAGGCCCGCTCCACCGCCGATCGCGACGGCGACAACGCTGGAAGCAACCGGCAAACGGGAGCGAGACAGAGGCCTGTCAGCGTCACGCGTGTGTTCGGCGTTCACCCTGTCTTCACGCAGGCGAATACTGCATACTCATCCTCGCCCGGGCTGTAGAGCCCCTCATGCAGTTCGAAGCCCGTTTCGCGCAGGACCTGTCTCCAGGTGTCGAGTGAGAAGATACCCATCGTCCAGTGATCGGTCTCAATCCGCAGGCGGCCCCGGTCCCGAATCAGGTATAGAATCGTCGTTTGGTATTGCTCGTCTGCCGGGTCCGGGTCATAGACGTTCTCGATGAAGACAACGTCCACGCCGTCCCGCGTCGCCAGGGAGGTTGTGGTCTTGTTCTGTCGGAACGTCTCGATCGTCACGTCCGGAGTGACAACCAGGACACCGCCCGGGTTCAGGTGGTCATACGCGGTTCGCAACGCCGCCACGAGGTCGGTCAGGCAGCTCATGTGTGCGATCGCGTCGTCCATGAGCACCGCGTCGAAAGTGCCGATGGGTCTGCATGTCCTCATGTCTCCCTGGACGAAGTGGCATTCCGGGTTCAGGTCCTTCGCCTGTGCGAGCATGGCCGGACTCAGATCCAGCCCGGTCACGTCGAAGTGCCGCTTCAGGTTCAGCACGTTCTTCCCGCCTCCACACCCGATGTCCAGTAAGGTGGTGGCTGGGTGTTCAGCATACTGGCGAATCAGTGCCGTGACATGCTCGCAGTAGTGCGCGTATTCGGTGGCGGCATCGCCCCACATCGGCCACAGCCACGCCAGGTCCGTATAGAGGCGGCAGGTATCGTTCATTTCGTTCCTCCTGCGGGCCGTCATGCCGGTCGTCTGCGGTCGCCGAAGGCGACCGGCGGCGTCACGTGATCGTGATGGGGGCCCTCGACGACGACCAGCGGTCCCCGGGCTCACGAATGTACCTTCGCACCAGGTAGCCCCACGGAATGGCAAGCGCGAAGATCACCAGTCCCATCAGAGTGGCGAACCAGGTCTCGCGAAAAGCGCCCTCAAGCTGGCCGGCACTTTGCCGCGGAAGGCCGATGGTGATCACCCAAGTCGCCTTCCAGATCAGCTCGAAGACGAGGAGCGGCAGCATCTTCAGCGGGTAGCGAAGGCCGAGCAGCGCAAGAAACGCCACGGTGCTCAGGAGACACCATGTGACGCCGCGGAAGTGCTCCGCAGTCTCTGGCGAGCCGAGGAGGAGCGGCCAGATCGTCGTTCCCAGGCCGACAACGAGAAGGAGATAGGTGGCGCGGAGAACGTAGAGCCTGGCGACCGACACTTCGTCCATGCAGCCCTCCCGGGATAGACGGCACCGGCACCGGCGGAACGGCTCTTCGGACGAGCGCGAGAACCGCCTGGTTTCGATCGCCGACGCAGCGGATGGGGAACTCACTGTGGGCCGCCGCGAAGAGCAGAGCCGTCCGCTGCGACCGGTTGTTGGCCCGTGTCACCGAAGCCGATTGTGCCTCCCACCGCACCAGACCCTTGAGGCCTGGTGCGGGGCGGGCCTGCCCTGTTCAAGGTCTGGGATTGCCGCGGTCGAGTAGGCGCTCTGCTCCTGATGACTGTTCCTGGAGATAGAGACCGACCACGTTCTCGACCTCCTTGGAATACACCAGCCACTTGCCATCCGGAGACAGTCCACGGTCGCGGGAAAGCCGATTCGCCTCATCGGGCTGCAGGGCGCGGGTATCTAGACCCTCCGGTGTGACGCTGAACAGTCGCTGTGCCTCGGTTCGGCGGCGTACGAAGTCGCGCGGTGCCTCATTGGGGAGTCGTTCGAGCATTGGAACCTCAGTGAACACGACTCGCTGCCCATCTGTGGTCCACCGCGGGTCTTCGTTGCTCTTCGTGCTGTCTCCCAGCTGCCGCCGGCTGGATCCGTCGGGGTGCAGCACGAATACGCGATACTGACTTGAAGGGCGCCTATCTTGCGCCGCGAAGAGGAGCCAACGACCATCGGGTGAAAAGGCGGCCAGGAACCCGTTCGTTGTACCCGGCAGGGCGACTGGATCCCCGCCGGTACGCGCCATGAGATACAACTGCCTGACTCCATCCCGGCTCGACGTGAAGACGATGGAGCGGCCATCCGTCGACCAGTTGGGCTGTTCTCCAGGCGTTCCGCTAGGAGTCAATCTCGTGAGACCGGAGCCGTCCGGCCGGATCGTGTATACGGCCGCTTCGCCGTCCCGGTTGGATTCGAACGCAATCGTCCCGCCGTCTGGCGCCCACGAGGGGACGGAATAGTAGACGGCGTGAGTGGGCTGTTGCGCTGCCGGTGAGGAGGTCAGTGTGGCCGAAAGCACCAGAGCGCACATCCCAACACGTTCTGTCCGCTGCATCGTCATCGGGCACTCCAGTTGAACGCGTGCGCGTGCCGCACCACCGTCGTCGGCCTCATCATGAATCCCTCAAGCGGGCGAATGCTCCGGGTCAGCTGCGGTGCGAAGCGCCGTCCGCTGCGTGCTGTCGGTAGGAGGGCGGGCATCAAGAGCATCGGCGCAACCCACTGGTCTATTCGATGAACCCCTCGGGTCCGGCGCACGAACGCCCCCGCACCAGTCGCACCTCGTCGCCCAGGGCAATCTCGCCGCCTTCGATAATAAAGCAGTTGAGCGCCAGCGTGCCGTCGAACCGCTGGTAGATGCCTCGCGTAATCTCCTTGTCCTGAACCTGGGTGTCGGGATCGTATGACGTCATGATGCAGCGCTGACGCAGATCCTGCACACCGATGAGGACGGTGCCGATTCGCAGGCAGGCGCCCGGCCACTCTCTCTCGCTCAGGCCCTCGACGCCGCCAACCACGATGTTGGGTCGCAGGCGGCGTCCGTCATGGCCAAAGGCGGCGATCGCGCCATCGGTAGCCACCAGCAGCGGCAACACGTCGAATCGCTCGGCGCCGTCGTAGCGCACAAGCCTTGCGCCTGGCCCCACGATATTCATGACGTCGGCGGCAACCCCCGGACTGTCCCAGGGCCGACCGTCGACCAAGACCCTGCCATGCGGGCTGAGCGAGCCCTTGTGCCCTAGAAAGCGCGGATGCGAACGGGAGGTGATTACCCTACCCTTGGCGTCCTCGACATGCACGACCCGATCACCTTCGATACCGAGGGGCCCAACGGCCACGCGTTCCAGCTTCTCTCCAGCCATTGTCTTGACCGGATATCGCCAGATCTCAGCGATCTTCATTGTCACCTCGAAGTCCGGGTCGGTACACGAGCCCTCCAATGACCGCGCGTGACCCGCGGCGCCACGGCAAGTCTCATGAGCGCTTACCGGCCGCCGTCCGGTCGTGCCGGCCCGATGCCAGCCGACGGCCGCACCCCGACTGTTCCAGGCGGTGGTTGGACGCCGGCGTTACGGCAAGACCTGCGTGGCGGCGGCCTGCATCGTGGCCGCCTGCCCGGGGGGAATATTCACCACGACCCCCCCGATGGTGAGGGCATCGGGGAGGCCGGTGAGCGAGCGGCCGGTGAGGCCCCGGTAGATCACGAGGGCCGCGAGGTACGACCCGTACGGGCTGGGGTGAAAGCCATCGGGGCCGTAGAGCGGCAACGATGGATCCTGTCGCCATGCGAGGTGCCACGCCCACCCCGCTGGGAGCAGGAGGCCGCCGATGGAATCGGCCGCGGCGGCGTAGGAAGCGGTCACCTGATCGAGCGTCTCGGGCTGACTGGAGGGGGGCCACACGCTGTACAGTGCCACCCGCGCTCCCGCCGCCGCACAGAGCACGGCGAATTGCTGGGCCGCGGCGATCAACGCCACTCGGCTGAGCGGCAAGGCGGACGGGCCCTGTTGCAGGACCACGACGTCCCAGCCGCCCTCCGCGATGCGGCGTGCCGCTTCTCCGCGAATGAGGTGATCGTCGAGGCTGTAGTTGGGGTACGCTACCGTGGCCGTCTCTAGCGAGACCGCCCCATCGGCCCGCGCCAACTCCACGGTGATGGCGGGAAGGTCATTGACGTAGGTGAGACTGTTGCCAATGAAAAGCACCCGGAGCTCCGGGCGCGATGAAGGCGCCTGGGCGGCGCAGCTGCCCAGAAAGAAGAGGACACAGGCGGGGAGGAGAAGGGGTCGCATGGCGGTGGAGACGACAACGAGGCCGTTGGGTGCACTCCCGGGGCATGAGAGACTCTCGGTGCTGCCAGAGCCGCGCAAAGTGCTTGCGCGGTGGGTCTTACCCCACGAGTTGCAGTTGGCCGGGTTCCGAGCCGGGCGACCAGGATCCAGTCGGCGGCTAACGGCTGCGCGTAAGCTGCAGGGCGCGGCGCCCTAGTCAGTGAGTGTTCCGGCGGCACGTGCCGCGGAGCGCTTCGCCTTGACTTCGCCGGCGTCGAGGCCGTACTCCTGCCAGCGGGCCGGCGCTCGACCGGTCCACGCGACCCTGCCGAGCGCCAGGCCGAGGCCAGTGGCCGCGGCCCCGACGCCAACGCCGATGAGCGCCGAGAGGTCGAGCCGAGCAAGCCCGCGGCTGCCGATAACGAGGATTGCCAACCCGATTGTCAGTAGCGCGAGCGCCGGCAGGGCGGCAGCGACGCGGAGTCCTTTGCGAATACGATAAGAGACCGGTATGGTGCCCAGGGTGTCGTCGCTCTAGCGTCCTGCGTGTGAGCGGCAAAGCGCGGCTGGTGAACTCTTCCTCCAGGTACCCGTCGGGCCGCGCTTTTCCAGCTCCAAACGCCCGTTAGGCGGCGGCCGGTTCCGGCCAGCCAGGACTCCCAGTCGGTGTCCTCATCACTGTCCGTATGGACGGTCGGCACTCATCACGGCCCGGAGGGCGGCGGGCAAGGCGTTGCCGGCATCGAGTCAGTAGGTACGGAGTAGTGGTCGTGAGCGATCACCCAGCGGTCGCGCTGACGGACCCAGACCGTCGTCCAGCGGGCCGTATGGGCTCGAGTCGTCCCATCCTGCCAACGTGAACAGCGAGCGCAGGGTCGTGGCTCTCCACGCCATGTCCCCGAGTTGTTCGCCCTGGGTATCATCTCCCAGGGTGAACGTGGCGGACTTGAAAGAGGCGAACGCGGGGCCGGCATCCGCGGCGTAGGCGTCCCAGCTGGTGTACTTGAGCGAACCGGAATCAAAGAAGAGCCGACCTGGTACCTGGGCGTAATAGGGCGCGACGGTAGCGACGGACCGTGTCTCCCAGGCGTCGAGGGCTTCTCGCATGAGGCCCCTCACGTCCAGAGGAGGCCGGGCGCTGTGTGCGGACATGAGAAGGACGGCCAGACCAGGGCGCCGATGGACCGATGGAGTGTCATGGTTCAAGTGCCCGCGTGCGCGTGTGCCGCCGCCTAACGCTCCGCATGAGTTGCCGGGCCGCGGCCAGACCGCTTCAGCATGGGCGAAGGCGACGGGTAGTGCCAGCTCCTACACAAGCCGATGGCCACGCCCTGCCAACGTCAAGCGGTCGTCAGGTGGCAGCAGTCACACCACCGTCCCAAAGAGCCGGCCAATCAGTGCGGTCACGCCCATGGCCACCGCACCCCAGAAGGTGACACGAAGGGCGCCACGGGCCGGGCGGGCCCCACCCAAGCGTGCCGCCAGCGCGCCGAGCGCCGCCAGCAGGACGAGCGACGCCCCGATCGTGGCCGGGACCACCGCCGTGAGCGGGAGCAAGAGGACGACCAGGAGGGGCAGGGCGGCCCCCGCGGCAAAGGAAGCGGCGGAGGCGAGAGCGGCCTGTAACGGACGGGCGAGGCTGAACTCGGTGATGCCGAGCTCGTCGCGGGCATGGGTGCCGAGGGCATCGTGGACCATGAGCTTGGTGGCCACTTCAGCGGCCAGGCTCGGCGTCAAGCCACGGCCCTCGTAGATCGCCGCCAGTTCCTTGTGCTCCGCCACAGGCTGGGTGGCGAGTTCACCGCGCTCCCGCGAGAGGTCAGCCTGCTCGGTGTCGGCTTGGGAACTGACCGAGACGTATTCGCCGGCCGCCATGGAGAGGGCACCCGCGACCAGGCCAGCAAGGGCGGTCAACAAGACTGGGCCTCGCGCGGCTTGTGCGGATGCCACTCCGACCACGAGGCTGCTGGTGGAGATCAGACCATCGTTGGCGCCCAGGACAGCCGCCCGGAGCCAGCCGATGTGTGCGGTGCGATGACGTTCGACGTGGACCATAGGGGAGGCTAGCGCCAAGAGCGCATTTCTGCCACCCAGCGTTCAGCGTTCCGGTTCAGCGGCGGCGCGCAGCGCCGTCGGCTGCATGCTGTTGTTGGGCGGCGTTCTCCGCGATGCGGTATTTGACGATCTTGAGAACGAGCGTGGCAGGCAGGGGCTTGTCAGCATCGAAGCGAATCGTGCCCTTGCTCGTGCCGTATCCCTTGAGATCGCCCTGGTAGGCTTCCACCGCCGTCCCGCTTCCCGGGTAAAAGGAACATTGTTTGGCCGTTGCGCCAAAGAGCACCAGCACTTTCCCGCCGAGGCGAAATGCTGGGAGTTCATAGCTCATGCACTCTTCAGCTCCCGGCGCTGCTGCCTGGATGGTCCGCCGCAGCCTTTCTAGAGCGGTTCGCTTGTCGTGCGGCAACCCAGCCAGGTATTCGTCGTGGGTTGTGGCCTTGGTCTTGCGTTTCACGGGCCGTCCACCATCAGTACTTGATTCGATCGCCTGTTCTTGCGCCTGGCCACGGCCCTCTGACTTCGGGCCGCTGGATCTGAGATTCTGCGCGACGGCGGCCCGGATCAAGGCCTCGAACGCCTCAGCATCGAGCGCCTCTCCCTCACGGATATCGATGGCGCGACGAGTGTTCCCATCGAGGCTGGAGTTGAAGAGCCCTCGAGGGTCCGCCAAGGAGGCACCCCGGGCAAAGGTCAGCTTGACCACCTGCTTATAGGCTTCTCCCGTGCAGACGATCCCAGCATGGGACCATGTCGGCACCCCCAGTGGGTTGCTGGTCTTGATCCACTTGCACTCCTCCATGATGTTCGGGTCCGCTTGGTGGATAAGGCGGCGAACCGCCTGCAGGGTCTCGGCGCGCCACCCGCCCAGAACCCGGATCCGCTCGTCAACGAGCTGATAGGCCGCCATCGCGGACGCGTGCTCCGCTTCCGCGCACGGCTTGGCCTTCGCGGCTGCCTTCGGCAGAGACTTGGCTTCGGCGGTCGACTTACGTGGCTTGCTCGCGCGCGACGTGCCTTTGGCCTTCGGCTCACTCCTCTTTGGTTTTAGCGCCACGGTTGATTCCCCAACTTGTTGTCCGCCCAGCGGCTACGCATGACCTGGGGCGCGAGGCTCGCGACCCGACCCTCCGCCAACCATCAAACCAAGCGCCGACAGGTCCATGCGTCTGATGGCGAGCGTCGGCACTTGAGCCTGACCGCTGCACGCGAGACTTCGTGGCGCCGGCCGGGCTGCCATCGATCATGGCGCGCGGGCGCCGGGCGGGCAAGAGCATCGCGGGGCCCTTACTACATGCTCGCCTGGGTAGCGGCTGCCGTGTGCGGGCGGCGGAGCCTGCCGTCGATCGTGCACTGGCTGCACGACTATTGGGCAGACCGGCGACGCCTCGAACGGCCGACTCCTGATCCACAACGGCGGTGCCGGCCACAAACCCGCCGGTCGCACCTGGCTTTCATGGGCGGACCTTCACAAACGGGGCTTGCGTTGCCGACTCGCCGGCGGTATATCGGCCATCAACACCATCATGCGCGTCCTCCGACGAGAGAGGGGCTTGGTGTCTCCATGAGATGGGCGGGAGCCCTGCGGGTCTGCAGCACCATCCTGGTTGCCGTGGCGGTCCCACTGGCCGCTCAATGGTCTCGACCGCCCGAATCCGGCGGACAGATTAGCTCCATCGGCCAGCCCCGGAAGCTCCATTGGATGGCCGGCCTGAACAGTGGGTTCTGGTTCGAAGGCCCCGGCGAGGCGTTGCTGGTCAGAGCAGAAGGAGGTGTATCCAGGTCGATCTCGAGTCCGGTGGTCGGACTTCTCGACCTCGGACTGGAGGGATTCCTCGGGCTCCGCGGCACGGCGGTCGACGGAGGCGGCCGGCTGCTCGCTCAGGTGCCCTACTTCGGGCTGGGGGCCGGGGCGGAGTACGACGTGCCGGACCAGCACGTGAACCTGGTGGTCACCGCCCGGAGCCCGATCCGCCGGGGCGGGATCATCACGCCGGGTGGGCTGCTTCGTGTCAACTGGTATCCCAT
>JAOUIC010000498.1 GCA_029884275.1 Gemmatimonadota bacterium
CGATTGGCGGGTCGGCCCCAGTGACGCCGAGGTCCGGGTGCTGACACCGGTCGACACGACGGGACTCGGCCACAAGGACATCCCGGCCCTGAAGGAACGGGTGCGCAACCTGATTCAGGAGACCCGGAGGGGGATGGAAGGCGCTGCGCCGCCGTGCAGCCTTCAAGGCTGGTACAGCCATGCGGACGACCGCGGCCCAGTACCGTTACCGTAACCGCCTGTGATCAATGCGCCCCCGTTCCTCAAGGGTGCGGCTGCCGAGAACTGACCGGCCATTCGAGTCTCGCCGGCGACCAGGAGAAAACGGCGTTCGGATCGATCGTAAGTCTCAGCCTGAGGCGCACCTCCTGCAATCAGGAGATGGCCGGTCGGAAGCAGAAGGCTGGTGCCGGCATGCTTGTAACGACCGAGCCTCATCTGCGGGCCCGCGGCGAATGTCCCCGTCTTCGGATCGAACAGTTCGGAGGAATCGAACACTCCACGATCGTCGCGTTCGTCTGACCCACCCGTGATCAGCACCTGGCCATCGGCAAGCAACGCGGCATCGTGCTTGTGGCGGGGAATCCGCATCTCTCCCACGCGGCTGAAGGCGCCAGTGGAAGGATCGAAGACTTCTGCGGACCCCAATATCGTCATGTCAGCCCGCCGGCCGCGGTGCCCGCCGACGATCAGCACCCGCCCATCCAACAGCCGCACGCCCACATGGCTCTCGCGCGCCTCGGTCATGCTTCCCGCGGGTGAGAATCGGCCAGTCACAGGGTCGTACACTTCTGCGCTCGACAGGAAGCTCCAACCCGGCCCCAGGCCTCCTGCGACGAGGACCTTGCCGTTCTGGAGCAGGATCGCAACATGGTCGGCTCGTGCAGCCTGAAGCGATCCGGTGGAAACGAAGGAGTTCGTCGCGGGGTTGAAGATTTCGGCTGTTGCCAGCGTGGTCGTGCCTTCACCATACCCGCCCGCGATCAACACCCGCCCATCGGCCAGCAGCGTGGCGGTGTGACTGTGCCGAGTCGTCTGCATCGGCGGGAGCGGCGAGAATCGCCCAGCGCCAGGTTCGTAGACCTCGGCACCCTTCGCGGACCCTTTCTCCGTGAATCCCCCCGCCACGAGGACGCGGCCGTCGGGAAGTGTGGTTGCCGTGTGGGCGGCCCGTGCGGCGCTCATGGCCGGTGCAGGCACCAGCGACCCTGCCGACAGTTGATCGCTGACGGTCGCCGAGGCGTCCTTGCGGTCAGGCCGATCTTGCCCGCTGGCTTGCAGGCTCAGCGCCAGACCAACGCTCAGGGCCGAAACCACCAACCATGCCTGCCTCATGACGTCTGCCCCTTTCCGAAAAGGCGCGCGGCACGTCCCCCTATCGCCCCGCCTGGCGCTCCGAGTTGATGAACGCCGTCAGCGCCGCGATCTCGGCCGACTTCAGCTCCGGGTTCGGCATCTTCGCCTCCGGCATGACCGACTTCGGGTCGGTGAGACGCTGCCGCAACAGCTCCTCCGGATAGCGCTTGCCGGTCAGATCCGGCCCCATGTTCCAGGACTTCTCTGTCGGTACCTCGCCGTGGGTGTGGCACGTGACGCACCCCTTGGCGACGAACAGCCGCCGCCCCCGCTCGGCCGCCGGCAGCACCGGGAGTGCCCCCGCGGCCTGAACAGCCGTGATCGGAACGAGAGTCACCCGACTCGGCCCGAAGCCGCTGTTGATGGTGATGGTCCAGTCGCCCGGGTTCGGAATCTCCAGGCTGGCGCGGTACACCCCTTCCCTGCCCGTCGGCGTCGCTGCCACGCTCTTCCGGAACCCGCCACTCGAGACATCCACCTTCGGCTCGAGCCCGCTCAACGGTTCGACCCCATGCTGGCGGACTGCGAACACGAGGTCGAACGACCGGCCCGAGAGAGCGTAGTCCGGCAGATGTTCGACCGAGATGACGGCCCATCCTCCAATGGAAGAAGTGGGGAGTGGGGCCAGGAGAAGCCCCGACAGCATGCAGGTGAGAAGTTTCGGTTTCATGGGCGGCTCCGGAACGAGGGTGAGGAGGAGGTTCGGACTGTCCCCTCTGGGATGCCACCAGGTATGCCGGGGTTTGAGCGGCCGGTGAGTCGCCGCTGCCTGGGGCCGCGCCTGGCGCAAAGCTGTTTTTGGAGACAGCTTGCTGACGCCTCCCCGACCGGGCTCTTCACATGGGCCTCCCTCGGGCCAGACCTCCAGGCATCGTCGAGTCAATACGGCTCTTCTCGGCCCTCCCTGCCGCGCAATTGAACGTCTTTCATCGCCAGGCGGGAACCCGCCCGCTCCATGGCCGTGTCA
>JAOUIC010000497.1 GCA_029884275.1 Gemmatimonadota bacterium
TGTGGAGCACACCGGCGGCGCTCGCCATGGGCGATTGCGTTTCCGCCGGTGCCGATCACCTTTCCCGCCATGCGCCTCCGGCGATGGCTCTTGGCCCTGGTCCCCGCCCTGCTGGCCTGCGATGGCCGTTCGGCGCGCCGCGACGACACGGTGCTGTTCGCCTCCGGAGCGGACCTGCAGAGTATCAACCCTCTCTTCACCGTTCATCCGCTGGCGAAACAGGTTCAGCGGTATGTGCTGCTGACCACGCTCGTGCGGTACGACAGCCTGCTGCGGCTGGAGCCCTATCTCGCGCGCCGGTGGCAATGGTCGGTGGACCGGAAGGAACTCACGCTGACGCTGTTCGCCGGCCTCCGCTGGCACGATGGCGAACCGACCACGGCCCGCGACGCGGCCTGGACGATCGACCGGGCCCGCGACCCCGCGACCGGGTATCCGCGCGAGTCCGACCTGGAGGGTCTGCGGTCGGTCGCCGCCGCGGACGACACCACCCTGGTGCTGACATTCGAGCGGCCGGTGCCGCGGATGCCGGATGTCCTGACGGATCTCGCCATCCTGCCGAGACATCAGTTCGCCGGCGTGCCTCTGTCGCGGATGCGGGAGGCGGCCTGGCATCAGCGGCCGGTGGGGAATGGCCCGTTCCGGTTCGTTCGCCACGAGGCCAACCGGCGGTGGGTATTCGAGCGGAACGAGGAATTTCCGGCTGCGCTGGGGGGCCCGCCGGCGCTCGCCCGCCTGGTCATCGCCGTGGTGGACGAACCGCTGACCAAACTGGCGGCCCTCGCGTCGGGCGAACTGGATGCCGCCGGCATTCAGCCGGCGCATGCCGAGTACGTGAGGCGGGACCCCGCGCTCCGGGTGGTGGACTATCCGCTGCTGTTCTCGACCGTCATCCTGTTCAACGTCCGCCGCGAGGTCTTCGCCGATGCCGCGAGCCGGCTGGCGGTCGCCAGCGCGCTCGATCGGGCGGCGCTGGTCGACGGGGCGGTGTACGGATTTGGCACCCCGGCTGATGGTCCCATCCCTCCAGAAGTCCCGGCTCCGCCCCCGCGACCGGGAGCGAAGGGCGCGCCCCCGGTCGCGGAACCTGGCAGTCTGCGGTTCGAACTCCTCACGGTCGGTTCCGGCGAGGCAGCGATCGAGCAACTGATCCAGTCTCAATTGGCGCGTAGCGGCATCAGCATCGAGATCCGGCAGCTCGAGCTCTCGGCGTTCCTCGACCGGGTCTACGGCAGGGGCCACGAGTTTGATGCCGCACTGATGGGCGTCCCGGGAGACCTGCAACTCGGCCAGCTCGGTCCGCTCGCGGCGCTCTCCGGGCTTTCCCCGCCGGACGATCCCGGAGACCTGGCCCGGTTCTACGCCGACAGCGTCCCGGCCACGTTCATCTACCACGCCCGCGGCCTGCAGGGGTTGAGTCGCCGCCTCACCGGGATAGAGCTGGGGCTGCGGGGGGAACTGGCCAGCGTCACACGCTGGAGGCTCGACCCGCCATGACGGCTTCCATCCGCGCCTCGGCTCCGCTCCGGCTCGACTTCGCCGGGGGGTGGACCGATGTGCCACCGTTCTCGACCGAGGAAGGGGGGGTGGTGGTCAACGCCGCGATCAGCCCCCGCATGCACGTGGAGTTTCTCCCCGGTGGTCGCGACATCCTGATCGCGGCCGGCGACCTGGGACTCGAGCACCGGGTCACTTCGGCCGCCGCGCTCGCGCCGGAGGGGCCTCTCGCGCTGCATCAGGCCGCGCTACGCATGCTTCCGCCGCCCCCGGGAACGCTCCGCACCCGTGGAGAAGCGCCGCCAGGATCGGGACTCGGGAGCTCCGGCGCGCTCGATGTCGCCCTCGTCGCGGCGCTGGCACGGGTGCGTGGGGAGGCCATGTCACCGATCGAGTGCGCCGACCTCGGCTGGCGCCTCGAGGTCATCGAGGCGGGCCATCCGGGAGGCCGGCAGGACCAGTATGCGGCGGCGCTGGGCGGGTTCCTTCATCTGCGCTTCTCCGAGGGCCCGGTGCAGGTCGAGCGGCTGGAACTGGATCCGGCGTTCACCGCGGATCTCGCCAGAAGGCTGGTGGTCTGCTACACTGGCCGCTCCCGGGTTTCCGGCGAGACAATCACGCGGGTGATGGGGCGGTTTGCGCGCCGCGCGCCCGCGGTTGTGGCGGCGCTAGCCGAACTGCGGCAGGTTGCCACCGAGATGGCCGACGCGCTGAGGCAATCCTCGCTGGAGCAGGTCGCCGCGCTGCTCCGCCGCAACTGGGCCTGCCAGCAGCGGCTGGACCCTGGGATGCGCACGGCCGAGAT
>JAOUIC010000499.1 GCA_029884275.1 Gemmatimonadota bacterium
ACCGCCATGTGAACGGAATCCTCGACACCTCGGTGGTCCCGGCGCGGGTTGGCGGGGACATCGAGCGGCGCGCCCGCGAAGCCGCCATGGCCCTCGCCCAGGCGATGGACTACGTCGGCACCATGGCGGTGGAGTTCTTTGTCGTCGATGGAGACCGGCTGGTTGTCAACGAGATGGCGCCCAGGCCGCACAACAGCGGTCACTATACCCTGGACGCCTGCGCCACCGACCAGTTCGAGCAGCAGGCGCGGGCGCTCGCCGGCCTGCCGCTGGGAGCGACCGACCTCCTCTCCCCGGTGGCCATGGTCAACCTGCTCGGCGATCTGTGGGCCAGGGGCGAGCCGCGGTGGGATCGCGCGCTGGAGGATTCCCGGGTGCACCTGCACCTGTACGGAAAGACCGAGCCGAGGCCGGGACGCAAGATGGGGCACCTGAACGTGCTTGCCTCCACGGCAGATGAAGCACTGGGCGCGGCCCTCGAGGCCCGCCGACGCCTGATAACCTGAACCGGAGACCCGAACCCATGTTGCTTGCCCTTCTTCTCACAGCCGCCCTGCCCCATTCATCCCTCGCCGCGGCCGAGCCGGCGCCCTGCGTGACGATGAACACGGCCAACCTGCCGCTTGCCACCCGGAAGAGCCCGCTCGATTCCGTCATGTTCTCCGTGGGCGCGGCCCAGGTCAGGCTCTGCTACGGCCGTCCCTCGGTGCGCGGTCGCACGATGCTCGGCGGCGAGATCGCCTGGGGCAAGCTGTGGCGCACCGGCGCGAACGAGCCGACCATGATCCACACCACCGGCCCAATCGTCTTTGCCGGCGTCGCGGTGCCGGCGGGCTCGTACTCGATCTACACCATGCCCGGCCAGGGCACCTGGCACATCATCGTGAACCGTTCGATCACGCAGTGGGGGCACGAGTCGAGCTATAGCGCCGAGGTGAAGAAGCAGGAGGTGGGACACGGCATGGCCTCGAGCGCCGCGCTGGAACAGCCGGTCGAGATGCTGACCTTCGAGCCCAGGCCCGGCGTGGATGGGTCGGTCGACCTCGTACTCACGTGGGAGAAGACCAGCGTCTCGATACCGATCGAGCCCGGCAAGTAGCAAGGTTCCTAACGGTAGGGGCGGAGCTGTAGCTCCGCCCCTACAAGAGCTCCGCCCCTACTCCTCCCCTACGCGCGGAGAATCGACGCCAGCAGGCCGGCCAGGGCCGCCGCGCCGATCACCTCGACCACGCTCCGCCTGAAGCGCATGAGCGCCGCCAGCGCCGCCGCCGCGATGCCGATGGCGATCCAGTCGGGGCCGTCGGCCCAGAGGGCGTGCTCCGCCAGCCGGAGGCCGAGGCTCAGGATTGCGCCGACCACCGCCGCGGTGATCCCCGCCAGTGGGGCGGCGAGGTGGGGTGTTCCGCGGCCCGACTCGACCAGCGGTCCGCCGGCGAGGATGAAGACGAAGGATGGAAGGAAGGTGAACCAGGTGGCGACCAGCGCGGCCAGCACGCCCCCGAGCACCGACGGCTCAGCACCCGGGAGCGGTGGCCCATACCCTCCAAGAAACCCGACGAAGGCCACCACCATGATGAGCGGGCCCGGCGTCGTCTCGCCCAGCGCCAGACCGTCGATCATCTGGGGGGCCGTCAGCCAGCCGTACTGCACCACGGCGCCCTGGTAGACGTAGGGCAACACGGCGTAGGCCCCGCCGAAGGTGACAAGGGCCGCCTTGGTGAAGAACCAGCCCATCTGCGCCAGAGTCCCCTCCCATCCACCCAAGAGGGTCAGGGCGGTCATGGGAAGTATCCAGAGACCGACCCCCGTGCCAAGGACGAGGAGGAAACGCGGCCAGCTGAAACGGGTGTGCGGAAGTGAGTCCGGCAGGGGCGCGAGGTCGGGCGGATCTGCTACCTGCGCCGACAGTCGCACCGCCTGAAACTGCGCGGGAGCGAACCGCGCACCGAGCCATCCGATGAGGGCGGCGGCGAGAATCACCGCCGGGAATGGGATCCGACCGGCAAGCAGTGCCATGAAGGCCGCGAGCGCCACCACCCAGAGCCAGCCGGCGTGAAGCGTTCGGCGCCCGATACGCCAGGCAGCGTGCGCCACGATGGCCGTGACCGCCGGTTTGAGGCCGTAGAAGATGCCCGCGATCACCGCGGTCGAGCCGAATCGGGCGTAGAGCCAGGAGAGGACGATCAGGAGTACCAGCGACGGCAGCACGAAGAACCCGCCGGCCACGAGCCCGCCAACTGTCCGGTGCATCAGCCAGCCGATGTACGTCGCGAGCTGCTGTGCCTCCGGACCCGGCAGGA
>JAOUIC010000500.1 GCA_029884275.1 Gemmatimonadota bacterium
GTTGTGGGTTCGGTGGATGTAGCCTTTGCGCTCCAGGTTGGTCAGGTGCTCGTGGACTGTGGCCAGTGACTGGAAGCTGAACTGTTCGGCAATCTCCTCGAAGCTGGGGGCATAGCCCTTGGACTGGATATGCTCCTGCAGGAACGTGAGCACCTCGCTCTGCCGCTTGGTGAGCGCCATGGAGCCTCCCGATGGTGACCGAATAGATTCCGAATCAACATACCCGAATATGTGCCGAAGCACAAGATGACTGCAACCCTCGACCAGATCCTCGCCCGGACCGCAGCGACCCTGCCTGCACTTCGGGCCAGACGGGGGGATCTGGAGCGGGCCGTCGCGGATGCGCCGCCCCGTCCCGCATTCCTGGCGGAACTGGGCGGGCGCCATGTCGCGCTGATCGCGGAGGTGAAACGACGCTCCCCCTCCGCTGGCGTGATCAGCGCCGAACTCGACCCGGTCCGGCATGCCTCCCGGTATGCCGCCGCGGGGGCGAGCGCCATCTCGGTGCTGACCGATGGGCCCTTCTTCGGGGGCTCTCTGGACGACCTCGCGGCCGTGGCGGCGGCGGTGGACAGGCCGCTGCTCCGAAAGGACTTCATCCTCGATGAGGCGCAGCTGCTCGAGGCCCGGGCCGCCGGCGCCTCGGCGGCTCTCCTTATAGTGAGAGCCCTCGCGCCTGCCCGGCTCGGGGAGCTCCTCCGCTTCGCGGACCAGGTGGGACTGGCCGCCCTGGTCGAGATCCACGATGGCGCGGAGCTCGAGCGGGCGCTGGCCACTCCGGCTCGCTTCATCGGGGTCAACAGCCGCAACCTCGACACCTTCACAGTTGACGTTGATGCCGCCTGGAGGCTGATCGGGCAGATTCCGGCCGACCGGGTCGCGGTCGCCGAGAGCGGGATGGCGACCGTCGAGGATGTCGCGCGCGCTGCCGCAGCGGGTGCCGACGCCGTGCTGATCGGCACCGCCCTCTCTTCCGCGGCCGACCCGGCGCTGCTCGCGCGGGACTGTGCCCAGGTCGGGAGGCGGGGGCGGTGAACGACCTCGGGCCGGGCCGGGTCCCGGTGAAGATCTGCGGCCTCACGCGGGCGCACGATGCGGCCGAGGCGGTCCGGCTCGGGGCACGCTACCTGGGTGTGATCTTCGCGGGCGGACCGCGGCTGGTGGACGCGAGATGCGCCCGGTCCATCGTCCAGGCCGCGGGCCCTGTCCCGGTCATCGGGGTCTTTGGCGGTCAACGCGGGGACGAGATATTGAACTGTTGCCGGGCCACCGGGCTCAGGGGCGCGCAGCTGCATGGCGGTGGCGGGCCCGCGCTCGAACGGGAACTCGCGGCGGCCGGGCTTGAGGTGATCCGGGTCATCCGGGTCGACTCGATCCAGGCTCTCGACCTGATCGACGAACCGGTGGAGGGCGGCGGGGCGGTGCTGGTCGAGCCCCGGGTCGAGGGTCGGCTCGGCGGCGCCGGCGTTCCGCTGTCGCTCGAGCTCGCCGCGCTGGCGCGACGGCGCCTAGAAGGGCACCGGATGTTCCTCGCCGGCGGCCTGACGCCCGACAACGTGGCGCAGGCGGTTTCCCGAGTTTCCCCGGATGCGGTAGACGTATCGTCCGGCGTAGAGCAGATTCCCGGTATCAAGGATGCTCATCGAATGGCCCGATTCATGGAGGCGCTGGGGTGGGGCTGACGCTGCCGCGTGAGCGCGCGGTCGGCGGGCGCTTCGGCGCGTACGGTGGCCGCTACGTGCCCGAGACCCTGGTGGCGGCCCTCGACGAGCTGGCCGGCCTGTATGATGCCGCGCGGGAGGATCCCGCCTTCTGGGTGGAATTCGAAACCCTGCTCAGGGACTACGTCGGCCGTCCCACGCCGCTCACGGAGGCGCCGCGCTTCTCCGAACGGGTGGGCGCGAGGGTCCTGCTCAAGCGGGAAGACCTCAACCACACCGGCGCGCACAAGATCAACAACACCGTCGGTCAGGCGCTGCTCGCCAGGCGGATGGGCAAGCGGCGCATCATCGCCGAGACCGGCGCGGGCCAGCACGGGGTCGCCACTGCGACGGTGTGCGCGCGGTTCGGGCTCGAGTGTGTGGTCTACATGGGCGCCGAGGACGTCGAGCGCCAGGCGCTGAACGTCTATCGAATGCGGCTGCTCGGCGCCACCGTGGTTCCGGTGCATTCCGGCACTCGCACCCTGAAGGATGCCACCAACGAAGCGCTCCGCGACTGGGTCTCCAGCGTCCCCACCACCCACTACATCATCGGCTCGGTGGTCGGCCCCGATCCCTTCCCACGCATGGTCCG
>JAOUIC010000043.1 GCA_029884275.1 Gemmatimonadota bacterium
CCGGCCGGATAGTCGACGGCAGGGTCGGCGCCCTGAGGCAGAAACCGGGCTTCGACGCCAAGCGCCTGAAAGGCCTCGACCTGGAATCCGTAGGTCGCAAACGTCAGCTGGGTCAGCGACGCGAGTTGCCGTACCCCGACGGGCAGCGGGCTTGGCGAATCGAAGTACCAGAAGGCGGCTCGGCGCCGCAGGAGAGCGGAGCGGAGAGCGGACTCACCCAGCGCGATCGCATGCCGGGTGCAGAGGACCAGGTCCGGCTCGAACCGCTCGACTCGCCAGGCGGCGAGCCGGAGGCCGAACGTGCCGGCGCGACGATGCCATGGCGCGTCCAGCAGCCGTGCCGCATGACCCAGCGATCGGGCCGCGCGGACGAGCGATGTCTCGGTGCGATGCCGGCCGCCGGCGCCGACCACGAGGATGCGCATGGATGACGGGAAACTTCGAGCCCTCGTCTCGCTGCATCAAGGCGGCGGTGCCGGGTCGGTCAACTCCACCCTCCGACTGGCCCTTGGTCTCCGGGCATGCGGGGTGGCGGTGCGGTTCGTCTGCCCGCCCGCCTCCCCGGTGGAATCCGAGGCCCTGGCGGGCGGCCTCGAGGTGCATCCGCTCCCGCTCGCCCGGCAAAGCCGTTGGGCCAACGCCCTCGCCCTGCACGCCCTGCTCAGGCGTCATCCGGTCGACGTCATCGACTCCCACGGCTCCCGCGATCGGCAGGGCCTGATCCTCCTGGGTCTGCTCGGACGGCTGCCCGCTCCCCTCATCATCTCGCGGCGCTCCTTTCCGCGCTCCACCAGGCTCGCGACCTGGCTGGGGAGCCGGGTCGCCTCTCGCCTCGTCACGCTCAGTCAGCCGGTCGCCGACGAACTGGTTCGGCGCGGGGCGTCGCCCCGGAAGGTCGTGATGATCCCGAACGGGGTGTTGCTCGACCGGATCGACGGCGCGGTGGCCGCCGAGGATGTCGAATCCTGGCGCCGGACGATCGAATGGGAACCCACCCGAAGGACGGTCGCCATCGTGGCGCGACCGAAGGACCAGTGGGTCGTGGTGGAAGCGCTGGCGCTGCTTCGGACCCCGGTGCGGCTGGTGCTCGCCGGACTCGATGGCGACATGCTGACCCGCCCCCTTCCCGCCCTGCCGTCGCGGCATCGGGTGATACGCCTGCCGTTCCGCTATGACACCCGGCCGCTGTACGAACTGGTCGACCTCGTGCTCCACCCCTCCCGCTGGGACGCGCTGCCGCAGGCGGTGCTGGAGGCCATGGCGCTGGGCAAGCCGGTCGCCGCCTCGGCCGCCACTGGCAATGCGGAGATCATCCGCGACGGGGTAGACGGTCTCCTGGTGGCGCCGACCGACCGGGCCGCCTGGGCGTCGGCCATCGATATGCTGCTCGGTGACGCGCCGCTCGCCGCGCGTCTTGGAGCGGAGGCGAGACGGCGCGCGCGGGAGGATTTCAGGTTCGACGTGACGGTCGAGCGCACCCTGGCGCTGTATCGCGAGGTGATCCGGCACGCTCGGAGCGAGCCGTGAGCGTGAGCAGCCTGCTTTTCGCCTATGACTACCCGCCCATGGGGGGCGGGATCGCGACCGCGCTGGGCGCCATCGCCCGCCATGCCGGGCCGGCGATGCTGGTGTCCACCGGCGCCGCACCCGTTGCGGAGCCGATGACCTGTCCGGGAATGGATCAGGTCGACCGGCTCGCCATGGCCTCCGACCGGCTGCGCACCCTCCCGGGGCTGTTCCGCTGGGCACGCCGGGGCAGCACCCTCGTGGCGCGTCACCAGCCGGAGTTCCTCTGGGCGGGGAATCTCAAGCCGGCGGGTCACGTGGCGCACTGGCTCGCTCGCCGGCACCGTGTCCCCTACGGGGTGATTCTCTACGGCAGCGACGTCCTGCGACTCCGGCGGCAGGTCGAGCGACCGGGGATGAAGCGCCTGGCGGCCCGGCGGCTGCTGGGGGACGCCCGGCGCGTCGCCGCCATCAGCCGATGGACGCTCGACCAGGCCATCGAGCTCTCACGGCACCTTGGCATCGAGGCGCTCGGCGACCGGGGTGAGGTCATTCCGCTGGGGGTGGACGCCGGGCGGTTCCATCCAGGCGCGGGTGCCGGCAGCCGGCAGGCGATCCGGCGGGGAGCGACGCACTGGTTGCTCACCGTGTGCCGCCTGGTCCCGCACAAGGGCGTGGATACCGCGCTCGAGGTCCTGGCCGCACTCCGGCGCCGTGGACTCGACGTCGGCTATCTGGTCGCGGGTGATGGACCCGACGCGGCGGCGCTCGCCCGGCGCGCGCTCGAGCTGGGCGTCGCGGACCAGGTGCGGTGGCTCGGGCGGGTTCCGGAGGACGAGCTTCCCGCCCTCTACGCCGCGGTCGATGCCTATCTCGGCCTGAGCCGCGAGGAAGGTGTGGAGGTCGAGGGGTTCGGGCTGTCGCTGCTGGGGGCGGCAGCGGCGGGGCTGCCGGTCATCGCGGGGGCGAGCGGGGGGACGGGCGAGAGCGTGGTCGAGGGCGTCACCGGGTTTCGGGTGCCGCCACTCGATGTGGCAGCGGCCGCCGCGCGGGTGGAAGGGGTCCTCGACGATCCGGGGCTCGCGCGGCGTCTCGGAACCGCGGGCCGCGCCCGCGCCGAGTCGCGGTTCAGCTGGAGTCAGGCCGCCGCGGCGCTGCTTGCGGCCGGCTCGTCTGCCGGCGCTCGGGCGCCAGCCGGGAGCTGATGGCGTAGGTGGGGCAGTGGCGCACATAGGCGCCGTCCAGCGGGGACCACGACTGGATGGGGTGCCGCACCCGCGCGCGGTTCTCGTCATCCATCTCGAACAGCCAGGGCGCCTGCATGACGCACATGCCGCAGCCGATGCACCGGGGGCGGTCGATGCGGATCTCGACCGGCCGCTGCGGATGGATGCCATGGCCCGCCGGGTCGAATCCGTCGCCCAGACCGTCCAGGACGTCCAGGGTGGCGCGGTAGCCCTCCTCGACCAGTTCGCGGTTGTGGCCGAACCCGAGCAGCCCGATGTGCTCGACCCGCGGATGCACCATCACCAGGGGTGGCGCGGTCCAGTGCTGGAGCCGCGTCTGGACCATCGTCTGCATCACGATCTCGAGGCCGCGCACATAGGTCGCCGCGAAGCCCTCCTCCTCCACATGACTTCGGATGGCGCTGGTGGCCCCGACATCCACCGCCAGGACCGGCCCAGTCCCGTAGAAGGCCGCTGCCTGGACCGGGAGGTTCTCCAGCACGGCGCCATCGACGTAGAACCGGTCTTCGATCTCCCGCGGCGGGAAGAGGCCGGGCAGGGCACACGAGGCAAACACGGCATCCGCCACCCGCACGTGGCGCAGGCCGGGAAGGCCCCAGAACACCTGTGTGCTGCTGTTGAGCTCCGTGGTGCTGATGAGCAGGGGACGGGAGAGGTCGTTGAAGGTCCGGTCCCCGACCAGCAGGCGGATGAGGGCGTCCAGCGGTTCCCGGCGATAGATGGCCGGCGAGCGCATGCGCTTGAACGCCATGTCCAGGTGGGCGACCTCGAAGATGTCGCGGCGGCGAACCGCGAGTCCCCGGCTGGTCATCTCGCGGAGCGGCATCTCCGCGGCCCATGCGGCCGCGATGAGCGATCCCATGCTGCTGCCGACGACCAGGCTCGGCTCCAGGCCGCGTTCCTCGAGGGCACGCAGCACGCCGAGGTGCGCCAGCCCCCGGAGGCCGCCGCCGCTGAGTACCAGGGTGAACGGAGCGCAGAAGGTCATGGGTATATTGGCACGGGGCGGCTCAGTCGCCGCCTGACGGCATCACTCACGGTTCGCGGCGGGCTGACCGGCCGATGGCACCGCTGCAACTTACGCGAGTGGCGGGAGGATTGAACAGAGTGCCCTACGACGTGATGCGGCTCCGGAGGCAGGAGTTCTCCTGGGCCGACGAGACCATCTACCTCGACCATGCCGCGATCGGACCGCTGCCCGAGCGGACCCGGCTCGCCTGCGACCAGATGAACCTCCGCCGGTCGCGGCCCTACGAGCTGGGTCACGAGTTCCTGTTCGGCGCCCTGGCGGAGGCGCGGGTCGAGGCCGCGGGACTGATCGGGGCCGAGCCCGGCGAGATCGCGCTCACGACCAACACCAGCATCGGGCTGGGGCTGGCCGCGCGCGCGCTTCCGTTCGAGCCCGGCGATGTCGTGCTGGCGTCGGACCGCGAGTTCCCGGCGAACGTCTACCCCTGGAAGCGGCTGGGGGATCGCGGCGTCACGCTCGAACTCGTACCCTGCACGGCCCAGGGATGGCCGGACGAGGAGCGCCTGCTCGCGCGCCTCGCCGGTCCCCGAGTCCGGTGTGTCGCCGTCTCGCTCACCCAGTTCGCCAACGGCTACACGGTGGATCTGGCCCGCCTCTCCGCCGAGACCCGGGCGCGGGGCCAGTTCCTGGTGGTGGATGCCATCCAGGCCCTGGGGCAGATCCCGGTCGATGTGGCCGCCACGCCGGTGGATGTGCTCGCCTGCGGGGCGCAGAAGTGGCTCCTCGCCCCGTGGGGAAGCGGGTTCGTCTACGTGCGACGCGAGCTCATCCCGGCGCTCGAACCGGCGATCACCGGGTGGATGGCGTTCGAGGGGACCGACGACTTTACCCGTCTCACCCACTACCGGGAGGAGCTGCGTGCCGACGCGCGGCGCTTCGAGCTGATCAGCCTGCCGTTCCAGGATTTTGTCGGTATGATCCAGTCGGTCCGGCTGCTCAGGGAACTCGGAGTGGGGATGATCCAGGCTCACCTGGCGACCCTACGGCGACCAATCGTCGAGTGGGCGGCGCGGCGGGCAGTGCCGGTGACCTCGCCCACCGGCAGGGCCGCATCGGGGATCGTGTGTATCGCCCCGCCCCGGCTGGAGGAGTCGTTCCGCGCCCTGCGGGCCGGCCGGGTCATCTGCGGGATGCGCGAAGGCAGCATCCGACTGAGCCCGCACTGCTACAACACCGTCGCCGAAATGGAGCGGGTGACGGACCTCCTGGAGCGGAGCCTCGCCTGACCACAGACTGACGCCAATCGCAGAGAGGCCCCAATGACCGAGACACTCGAGAGCACCCTCCGCGCCGGATATGGCTTCACCGATCCTGCCATCGTCCTGGGCGCCGCCCTGGCGGATGGTGCCTGCATCCGGGAACCCAAGGTGCGGCTTCCCCTGGCCATGATGACCCGGCACGGGGTGATCGCCGGCGCGACCGGGACGGGGAAGACCAAGACCCTGCAGCTCCTGACCGAGCAGCTTTCTCGCGCGGGGGTGCCCGTGTTCGTCGCCGACATCAAGGGCGACCTCTCGGGGCTGGCCATGCCCGGCGAGCCTGGCGAGCGCGTCGCCAGCCGGGCGGCCGATGTGGGCTGGACATGGACTCCGGAGGGGGTACCGGTCGAGTTCATGAGCCTCAGCGGGAGCCTGGGCGTCCAGCTCCGGGCCACCGTGACCGAATTCGGACCGCTGCTGCTGGCCCGCGCGCTCGACCTGAATGACACCCAGACGAGCGGGCTGGCGCTCCTGTTCCGTTTCGCCGACCAGGCTGGACTGCCGATCCTCGATATCGCCGACCTCCGGTCGGTGCTGCAGCACGCGGCAAGCGAACCGGGCAAGGCGGCGCTGGCGGAGCATGGCGGCGTCGCGCCCGCGACGGTGGGGGTGATCCTCCGGAAGCTGGCGGAGATGGAGACCCAGGGCGCGGACCGGTTCTTCGGCGAGCCGCAATTCGACGTCCGCGACCTCCTCGGCAAGACCAGCGACGGCCGCGGCGTGGTCACCTGCCTCGAGCTCTCCGACGTGCAGGACCGGCCGAGGCTCTTCTCCACCGCGATGATGTGGCTCCTCGCGGAACTCTATCAGAATCTCCCCGAGGCGGGCGATCTCGATCGGCCCCGGCTGGTGTTCTTCTTCGACGAGGCTCACCTCCTCTTCGCCGATGCGTCCCGGGCCTTCCTGGAGCAGGTCGAGCAGGTCGTCCGACTGATTCGGTCCAAGGGGGTCGGCATCTACTTCGTCACCCAGACTCCCCGCGACATTCCCGACGATATTCTGGGGCAGCTCGGCAACCGGGTGCAGCATGCGCTCCGGGCTCACACCCCGGACGACGAAAAGGATCTGCGGGCGACGGTGCGGACCTTCCCCCGTACCCCGCACTACGACCTGGAGGTCACGCTCACGTCGCTTGGGGTGGGAGAGGCGCTGGTGACCGGGCTCGATCCCCGCGGCGTGCCGACCCCGGTCGTGGCGGCTCGGCTGATCCCCCCGTCCTCCCGGATGGGCCCGCTCAGCCAGGCCGAGCTGGCGGAGGACATCCGGCAGTCGGACTTTACGGTGGCATACGGGAAGTCGGTGGACCGGGAGAGCGCGAGGGAGATGCTCGCCCGGCGGCTCGCGGAACCGGCGCAGCCCGCCATCGGCGCAGACTCGTCGCCCCGGGGGCCGGGCATGTCCACGGCGGCAAAGGTTGGCACCGCCATGGTCGCGGCGCTGGGGACGACCGTGGCCCGGTCGCTGGGCCGGGAGCTGATCCGCGGGGTCTTCGGGATGCTCGGAGCCAAGCCGCCGCGCCGGACGACGCGGCGGCGCTGGTGAGCGCTACTTCTTCGAGACCTTTTCTTCCTTGAGGACTTTCTTGGAGAACCAGAAGACCAGGAAGGCGACGGCCAGGAAGTTGAACAGCGCCCCGAGCACGGACCCGACCGCAAAATGGAACGGGCCGACATCGAGAGTGGATGTCTGCCAGTCGCCTCCCGCGCTGGCCAGGATCGGGTTGATGAACGGCATCAGGATGCCATCCACCACCGCCTTGATCAGGTCGCCGGCCTTGCCGCCGATGATCACCGCGATGGCGAGCCCGATCACTCCGTATTCCTTGAGGAAGTCCATGAATTCGCCGCGCATGGTTACTCCGGGCCAGGGTTAGGAATCAATGACTCTGATGAGAGCGTAGCTGCGTTTCCCCTTCTGTAACATCAGATAGCGGCTGGCCAGCAGGTCACCGGCCTGCACCTGGCGGTCCGGCGCCGTGATGGTGGTTCCATTCAGCGAGAAGCCCGACTGCTGGATCCCTCGCCGCGCCTCCGCCTTCGAGCTGGCCAGTCCGGTCCGCACCAGCGCCTCCACCGCCGAGAGCCCGGCCACTTCTCCCCGGGCAATCTGCGTCGTGGGGATCTCGCCCGCCAGCACCTCGAAGACCTCCGCGCCGGCCCGCGACAGGTCCTCCCCGCCGAACAGCAGCCGGCTGGCGGCGACCACCCCGGCGGTGGCGCGCGCTCCATGAACCAGGGTCGTCATCTCTTCGGCGAGACGGCGCTGCGCGGCGCGGCGGCCCGGGTCGCGGGCGTGATCAGCCATCAGGCCCGCGATCTCCTCGAGGTCCAGGAAGGTGAAATATCGCAGCAGCCGCTCGACGTCCCGGTCGTCCGAGTTGAGCCAGAACTGGTAGAACCTGTAGGGCGAGGTGCGGGCCGGGTCGAGCCAGACGTTGCCGTCCTCGCTCTTGCCGAACTTGCCCCCCGCCGCCGTGGTCAGCAGCGGGAAGACCAGCCCGTGTCCCTGGGCGCCCTCGCGCCGCGAGATCAGTTCCGTCCCGGCCGTGATGTTCCCCCACTGGTCGCTGCCGCCCATCTGCAGCTCGCAGCGGTCATGCCTCCAGAGATGCCAGAAATCGTAGGCCTGCACCAGCATGTAGCTGAACTCGGTGTACGAGATGCCGGTCTCCATCCGGCTCCGCACCGATTCCTTCTGCAGCATGTAGCTCAGGGTGAAGTACTTGCCCACGTCCCGCAGGAAGTCCATCAGGGTCAGGGGGCGGAGCCAGTCGGCGTTGTTCCGCATGCGAGCCGCGTTGGGCCCGTCGAACCGGAGGAACGACTCCAGTTGGGCGCGGATCCGTGCCGAGTTGTGGTCGATCTGCTCCACCGTGAGCACCGGCCGCTCGGCGCGCTTGCCGCTCGGGTCTCCCACCATCCCCGTGCCGCCGCCCACCACGATGATCGGGGTGCCGCCGAACCGCTGCAGCCAGGCCAGCCCCATCACCGGCACGAGGTTGCCGACATGCAGCGAATCGGCGGTGGGGTCGAAGCCGACATAGCCGGTGATAGGGCCGCGTGCGAGGCGGGCGGCAAGGTCGGGCGTGGCGTCCTGAACAAAACCGCGGGCGTTCAGGGCATCGAGCAGGGAAGTCATGGCGCCGAACGTAAGGCCCGTTGCCGGGGGTCGGCAAGCCGCAATCGGCCGGGAAGCCCCGTCCGATGGTGGCTCCCGCCGGCCTTCCTTACATTCCGCCCATGGCGTCCGGCCTCACCAACGCGATCCGCCGGTGGTGGTACACCCCGCGTATCCGCAGCAACGTCGTCACCGCGGTCCTGGCCGTGGGGATGCTGGGCCTCGGGCTGTCGGTCGGGGGCTGGACGCGCGCCTGTGTCAACAACGCCTGTCCCTCCATCGCCCGGCTCAAGAGCGTGGGCTATGACCCGGCCCAGGCCTCGAAGGTCTACGCCGCCGACGGCCGGCTGATCACCGACCTCGGCGAGGAGCGACGCACGCTGGTCCCCCTTGCGCGGATCTCCCCGGCCGCGGTCGCCGCGTTCATCGTGGTGGAGGACAAGCGATTCTACGGCCACCAGGGCGTGGACTGGATCCGGGCCGTCGGGGCCGTGCGGCACACGCTGATGTATCTGCTGACCCGCCAGGGAAGGATGCAGGGCTTCTCCACCATCACCATGCAGCTGGCCGGGAACCTCTGGCCCGACGTGATCGACCGGCAGGACCGCTCCCCCCAGCGCAAGTTGCGCGAGATGCACGTGGCCTTCGAGATCGAGCGCAGCTTCGACAAGGACCACATCCTGGAGTTGTACCTCAACCAGATCAACCTCGGCAACGGGGCGTTCGGCATTGAAGCGGCGGCCCAGCGGTACTTCGGCAAACCGGCCGCCGACCTGAATGTCGCCGAGGCCGCCACGCTGGCCA
>JAOUIC010000044.1 GCA_029884275.1 Gemmatimonadota bacterium
CTGGGTGAAGTCCGTCGGCGACGCGTGGCAATCGGCGCAGGTGGTCCACTCGGTCCGGTGCCTCCCGCTGTAGATGGGGAACCACTTGGAGTCATGGTCGAAGACCGCAGGCTGCCAGGCGTTCGTGTTGTGGCAACTCTCACAGGCGACGGGGAACGCCGCCGCGGTGTGATTGGGATTCGCCGTCGTGTTGTAGTCCGTCTGATGGCAGTCCACGCAGAGGCGCGGCAACCCGCGGTACACATTGTTCACGTGACAGCTGGCACACGGGGTGACCTTATGCTGCCCTGTGAGCGGATACGCCGTGAGGTTGTGGTCGAACCCGGTGTCCCATGCCGTGGTCCGGTGGCAGGAGGCGCAGTCAGTGCTGAACCCGACCTGGGAGTGAGGCGGCGTGGTGGACGCGTCGTAGTCGTCCTGGTGACAGGCCGCGCACTGGGTTGGCGTGCCAGTGTACTGCCCGTTCACGTGGCACTGGTCGCAGGGCGTGGCGCGGTGCGCACCCGTGAGGGGGAACGCCGTGCCGTCGTGGTTGAAGCCCCGGTCCCACAGCGTCGACGAGTGGCACTGCTCACAGGTCTGCGGCAGTCCGCCCGCCACGTGATCCGGGTTACGCGACGCGGCGTAGTCCTGCTGGTGACAGCTGACACAATCCGTCGACAGCCCGACGTACTGCATGTTGCCCTGGGCTGCCGGCAGGTGACAGGCTTCGCAGTCGGCGCTGCGGTGCGACCCTTCGAGGGGAAAGCGGGTCAGCTGGTGACGCCGGGTCAACTGGGCACGGTCGAGGAAGCTCCGGCTGTTGTGACACCGGGCACAGTCCGACCCCAGTTCACCCCGGTGGATGTCGGCGTGACACGACGCGCATTCCGTCTTTGCCCCGGTGAATTCGAGCGACGCATGGCAGGCTCGGCAGGCTGCGGTCCCGTGGGCCCCGTCGAGCGAGAATCCCAGCTTGGCGTGGTTGAATCCCTTCCCGATCCGAACCGGCTTCCATGCTTCGGCCAGGTGGCAGGCGGCACACTCCACCTTCAGCTCTCCATGCGGGGAAGCCGAGGGATTCTGCGCGAGGCAGGGCACCGCGACTGCGAGCCCAATCACAAACAAGAGCGCTGTTCTCATCTTGCCTCCGAACCAGCGTGGCAGGACTCGCACTTGGCCGACACCGGCCGGTAGATGAGCCCTCGCTTGTCGCCGCTGGCAGGGTCGGGGGAGTGACACTTCGCGCAGGGGACCGCCGCGTGCGCCCCCTTGGTGGAGAACGAGGCATCGCGCGTGTGGTCGAAGCGCGACGCGGGTGCAAATCCGCCGGTATCGTGGCAGGCATCGCAGCGGCCGCCATCGGGGCGATTCGAGAACTGGCTCCCGTGAATCGTCTTGTGGCAGGCCGCACACTCGCGCTTCGCGCTGAAGCGGATCGAAGGCAGCCCCGCCGCCGCCGCGAGCGACGACCGCCGGGCCTGTGGCGCGGCCTTCATCTCGGCATGACACCCGACACAGGGCGTGGCCCCGTGCGCGCCATCAAGCGGAAAGCCGAACTCGGCATGGGTGGCCGGGCCGGCGCTGGAAGGGCGGAAAGCCCGGGTGTCGTGACAGGCGAGGCAGCCTTCCTTCTGTACCCGCGCGCTAGCGCTTGCGATGCGACCGCCATGCGGATCCTGGTGGCACCCGGTGCAGGTCACCTCCGGGATCCTGAACAGGAACCCAACCCGGTCGGATGGAGCGCTCGCCGGCAGCGGCGGGAGACCCTTCCGATCCTTCGCGTGGCACGCACGGCAGGTGACCTCGACGTGGCGCCCATCGAGCGCAAGCCGCAGGCGGGCATGTGCCGCGGGACCGAAGCTGCTCGGCGCCCATCCCGCGACCGCGTGGCAATCGGCGCAGGCCGGCCGCGGCGTGAAGGCCGCCAGCTGGGTGCCGTGGGTGTCGGCATGACAGTCCTCGCAGCGCGCGGCAGCGGGCCGCAGCACCACGCCGGAGGTTCCCCAACGTGCCTTGCCCGCCGGATCGCGGCGGTGGCACTTCGCGCAGGTGACCGAGGCGTGCCGCCCCTCCAGCGAGTATCGGGTGCGGGCGTGCTGGGCCACGGTCGTCGTTCCGACCGCGAATCCGGCCGGCGTGTGGCAGGCACCGCAGTCAACCACCTGCCCCGCCAGGGTCGCGGTGCCGTTGTGGGCCTCGCGGTGACAACTGGTGCAGGACTGGAAGGCCGGCCGTTTCTCGACAGCGGTCCTGAACTTTCCGTGGCAGGCGGCGCAGGCGACCCGCGCGTGTCGTCCGGTGAGGCGATACCGGGTGCGGTCGTGGCTGAAGCGCCCTGGTGCCACCGTCGTAAACCCCGCCGTGGTGTGACACTCGGCGCACTTCGGGCCCAGTTGACCGGCGTGCGGATCGGTGTGGCAGTTCGAACAGGCCTCGTACTGGAGGGGCTTGAAGACCGGGATCACAGCACCCTGAGCGGTCCGAACCTTGGCGACCCTCGGGCTCTCGTGGCACTCGGCACACTTGACCTGGCGGTGGCGCTCGGTGAGGGGGTAGGAGGTGGAATCGTGGTTGAATCGCGGCGCGGCCTCCCAGCTGGAGGCGTCGTGGCACTCGGTACACCCGGTCCCGAGGGCGTCGCGGTGGGGATCCGCATGGCAGCTCGCGCAGGTCGTGCCCAGCCCGACCCAGCCGGCATCACTCTTCCGCACCGAGAGTGCGGCCTCAGGGGCGGTGCGGTATTTGGAGGCGTGGCACTTCTCGCAGGCCAATGAGTCGTGGCTCTGCTCCAGCGCCCAGCCGGACTGTCGGTGATCGAAGCGCACCTGACTCCCTCCCGGCCACTTGACCATGCCGAACGACAGCCCGGCATGATCGGGGTGGCATGCGGCGCAGGGGGTGTCCCGCACCGTGCTCGACCCGTGATAGCCCTTCCGTTGCCCGGTCAATTGACCGATGTCCTTGTGGCAGGCGGCACACCGCCCGCTCATCCCGGCCTTTCCGCCGCCGTGACAGCTGGTGCACTTGAGCGCGCCCTCGAGCGACTGGTGGGCTCGCGCCAGTGGCCCGGGCGAGACCTGTGCCCGCAGGGTCGTCCCCATACCGGCAAGGACTCCGACTCCCGACAGGATGAGGATCAACCGGCGAAGTGGGGCGCGACTCACCAGAACCAGGTCGCTCCCATCGCCAAGGCGACACCGACATGGACCACCACGGTCAC
The DNA here is from genome assembly GCA_029884275.1 of Gemmatimonadota bacterium. GTDB lineage: Bacteria > Gemmatimonadota > Gemmatimonadetes > Gemmatimonadales > GWC2-71-9 > JADJOM01. The sequence goes on from JAOUIC010000044.1 coordinate 3,203, forward strand.
CAGTGCGGCGATTGCGAACGGCCGGTGCACGACGTGCCAGAATCGGAAGATCCGCTGCGAGGCCTGGAGCATCCGCGCCTGCTGAGTGAGCGCCATCTCCCGTCGGGCCAGCCGAAGCACGCGCCCGAGGTCTCGACGACTCAGGCTCCCGGTCCCAGCCTGAGTCGTGCAGGTGCGTCGGAGCGCCCTGGCGGCCCGCCACCGTGCCAGATCGTCCTCGACCATGCGGCCGAGCGTGGCGAGCAGGCCAAGTCCGTCACAGGGCCTCGGGTCGGATTGGAGAAGCGCTTCCACCTGGGCTTCTGGAAGCCTGCTGGCTTTGGCGATGACCCCGACCAGGCGACGCCGGTCGGCCGCGATTTCTTCGGCGGAGAGTTCGAGGCCGGTGGCACCACGGGGGATGCGGGTGTACAGGTAGCGCCCCACCACGCCGCTCAACCAGACAATCATGAGCGACCAGAACCCCAGACCGATCAGCCCGGTGAAGCGCCACCCGGCATGGACCGCGGCGAGCAGCGGCATCAGCAGCGCAGCCGCGACATGAACGTCGAGCCACTGGGCCATCGTGCCGGTCCACGCCAGCCAGCGAAACCGCCGCCGAAGGGGGTAGAGCCAGAGGAAGAGGAAGATGGTGAGTGCGAGCAGCCCGGCGGGCTGGCCGACGTAGCCCGACGGACGAAGCCACGGATGCATCGGGCTCCGTACCCGATCTCCGATATCGGCGAAGTAGTAGCCGGCGCCGGCGGCCGTCACGCCGAGAAGTCCGACACTGGCGATCGCAATCCAGTACATCGGCAGCGGCGAGCGCGGATGGGCCGCGCGCATTTCGCCCGTCAGTCGGGCGGGCTGCGATGAACTAATGCGGGTGGCAGGGCCCGGCTGGGAAACCGCCGGTCGGGCCGCCAAGCGTAGCTGGCTCATGCCATTGCTCAATTCTGATGGGGAATCACGATGAGAGTCATGGGCATGTTCCGTGCAACTACATGTTGCCGTTTCCAATCCGCAGCTCGGAACTCAAGCGCGCGCGGCACAAGCAGTTGATGGAATCGCCGGCGCCTCTCTCGAGCGCGACGCCTGCCATGAAACGTTCCAGCCGCATCACGCTGATGCACACGGTGATCCATGGACCAGTTCGGAAGTGTGATCTATCTCGCATTTGCCGCGATCCTCGCAATGTCAGTCTTCGCCCAGGTTCGCCGACACGGAAGGCGTGAAGCGGCGGCGAGGAAGGCGACTGAGCGACACGGTGGGGACGCCAAAGGCCCCCAGGCCCAGCATCCACACATCGACATCACCCATTGCATCGGCTGCGGCGCCTGCATCAACGCCTGCCCGGAAGGCCAGGTGCTCGGCCTGGTCGGCGGGAAGGCGGCGCTGATCCATGGCGAGAAGTGCATCGGCCACGGTCTCTGCGCCGATGTGTGCCCGGTCGGGGCCATCGAGATCGTGATGGCACCGCCGACCATGACCGCCGACCTGCCGGTCATGACCAGCGAGCGCGAGACCAACATCCCGAACCTCTTCGTGGCGGGGGAACTGAGCGGACTGGCTCTGATCAAGAACGCGGTGTCGCAGGGCCAGGAGTGCATCGACGTTCTCGCGCGCCGGCTCCCCTCGCTGCGCCGGAGACTGGGCCAGATCGGCAAGGCGGTCGACGTCGTGATCGTCGGGGCCGGACCCGCGGGCCTCTCGGCGTCTCTGAGAGCGAAGGAACTAGGGCTCTCCAGCGTCACGCTGGAAGCGGAGGAATTCGGCGGGACCGTCGCCAAGTATCCGCGACAGAAGCTGGTCCTGACGAGCCCGATGACCCTTCCGATCCTGGGGCAGCTCAGGAAGCTTCAGTTCGGCAAGGAAGACCTGCTCGCCATCTGGCACAGGGCAGCGGCCAAGGCAAACCTCCAGGTGCGGACCCAGGAGCGGGTGGAGCAGATCGCACTCGGCGACGACGGGCTCTTCTCGCTGCAGACGCCGAAGGACAGCTACCGGGCGTTGTCCGTGGTGCTGGCTATCGGGCGCCGCGGCTCGCCGCGCAAGCTGGGCATTCCCGGGGAGGAACTGCCCAAGGTGATGTACACGCTCATCGATGCCGAGGCGTACCGCGACAAGCGGATCCTGGTGGTGGGTGGGGGAGACAGTGCGGTGGAGGCGGCGCTCGGCCTGGCGCACCAGAAGGGAAACCAGGTGACCCTTTCCTACCGGAAGGATTCGTTCAGCCGTCTCAAGGACCGGAACTCGCGCTCCATCCGCGACGCCATGCGCCGCCAGCGGGTCGTGGTGCGGTTCAATTCACAACCAGTCGAGATCCGGGAGCAATCGGTGATCCTGGAGATTCCCGGCGGGCGGGTGGAAGCGGCCAATGACTATGTCTGGATCTTCGCGGGGGGCATGCCGCCAAACGAATTCCTGCAGTCCATCGGTATCCGACTCGGGATGCACGAGCTGAGCGATGCGGTCCGGGAGGAGGCTCGGGGAGTGGCATGAGCCGCGGGCCGCCACGGCGGCCCGCACCGCCTAGCCGCCATACTTCTTGCCGCACTCGGGACAGAACTTGGGTGCCCCGTCGGCCTCGTGGCCGCAGCTTCCACATCTGGTCTTGAGCGAGAGCGAACCACCGCATTCGGGGCAGAACTTTCCGCCCTGTGCCTTGGCACCGCACTTGGGGCAGACGGCCGCCGAGACCTGGCCGAGGTCCCGCTGTCCGATGTGATCCACGCTTCTTGCCTTCTCCATCGCCTGGTCCCGCGCCGCCAGAGCCTGGGCCGCGGCGATCTCCTCGGTCAGGTCGGGCGCGCAGGCTTCGCACAGACCCGCTTTCTTGTTCCAGCATACCGGCTCACAGACCCAGTTGCCGCAGCGGGTGCATTGCTTGAAGAGCGGGCTGATCTCCCGCACCGCGGCATCGAGTGCGGCGTCGTGCTGCGGACCAGCAACCATGGACTGGAGTGACTGAGCGGATTGGGCGGCGCGGCCGAAGATGCCGCCGAGCAGCGAGGCGGCGGCATTCGCCGCGGCCGCGGCGGCGCCGAGAGTGTTGGTCTGAAAGGTCGAGAGGTAGCCGTTGCCGCACTTTTCGCACATGAACTTGAACTGGAAGCCGCGCGCGGAGGAGAGGTCCTGATAGTTGTCGGTGAATGGGATGTTCGCCATGGCGGGGCTCCTTTGCGGCCAAAGCTGGAGCGCGGCGGGGAGGTCGTCAAGCGGTGCCCGTGAGGGGGCACCCGGTGCTAGCGGTCCTTCCAGTTCCACCAGAGCAGCAAATCCGGCCGCGGTCTACTCGTTTCCGCGAAGTAGACGGCAGACCGGAAGACGTAGAGGAGGCAGCGGTCCTGGTGCGCTCCTCGAATGGCAATGAGCCGGTCATACAGGCGCTGCGGGTCCTTCCCGGGGAGATCCCCCACGCGCCTGACGCCGAGGTCCAGCAGGTCCCGCTCGATCGACGGGCCGACACCGGGGATGCTCCGAAGGCTTGTGGGGCGCTGGCGGAGCTTATGGCCGGTGGCTACCTTCGGCCGTCCTGTTCCCTTCTTCGCACCACGGGGTCTCAATGGCATCGAGTCGTCTCTCCTGGGGTGGGGTGCTGGCGCGGGTGGCAGCGGCGCTGGCCCTCGTCTATCTGACCTACAACCCAGAGGGGTTCTCGTTCTTCCACTGGGTGCTGCAACCGAAGGCCGGCGAGACCGGCCTCGGGGCCTATCTCAGCGGGTTCACGCCGGTCAAGGCGCTCGCGGGTCTCGCGCTCGTGACCGCCTGGGCCATATTCCTGCAAGCCACCCGGCGCTCACTCGGCGTGGGTGGGGCGCTGCTGGTGATGGCGCTCTTCGGCTGCACGATCTGGGCGATGATCTACTACGGTGCCATCTCTCCGACCAGCAGTCGCGCGGTGGCCCACCTGGTCCTGCTGGCTCTCGGCGTCGTTCTCGCTATCGGCGTCTCATGGTCCCACATCACCCACCGGCTTACCGGCCAGCAGGACACCGACCGGGTCGGCTGAATATTTCCGGCGGAAGCGCCCGATCGTGAGGGAGCCTCGCTCAGGCTCCCTCTGGTCTATCGCCCCACCCCCGACCTGGGCGCCGTCCGAAGAAGAGACGGCCACTTGCGCGGAAGGCGAGGACCGGGATCAGCATGACCAGCACCAGCCCCATCAGCGGCAGCATGAGCGCGATGATCGCCACCAGGCCGGCGCCGGCCAGTTCGAAAGTTGCGAGGACAGGATTGGCGAGTCCCCCGGTGAGGGCGGTGGACTTGAGTCGCAGGAGCGCCGTCGCCCCCTGGATCAGTCCCGCCGCCCCCCCGCCACCGATGATGCCGATTCCCCACCTGAGTGCCGGAGGTAAGTCGGTCAGCACCGACATCGATGCAAGCATCCCTGCCCCGACCGCGGCGGGCGTTGCCACCAGATCCAGCACGTGGTCCAGCCAGGGGACGTAATACGCACCGACCTCGAGGAGAGTGGCAGTCCCGAGAGCGATCAGCGCCGGCGTGGTGGCAAGCCAGTCGAACCCGGCGGCAAGGGGGAGGTATCCGAGCCGCGCGGCGGCACCGGCCGCGAGCAGCGGCACGAACACCCGAAGACCGCACGCTGCCGCGAGACCGAGGCCGGCGGCAATGCTCAGGAGTGTCTGAAGCCCGTCGCCGCTCGCCACGATATCAGCACCGCTCTCCGCGGCCCGCGGCGATCACAATGTCTTCCGGACCCGCTCGAATCCCTGCTTGATCTCGTCGGCCAGGAGACCCGCAGCCTCGCCGATCTCGTCCATCGCGCTCTTGGCTTCGGTGCGTGCGGCGCCGGCGCGGAAACGGAGCTCCTCGAGCTTCGCGTCCACCTTGGCCAGCTCGTCCCTGGCCTCTGCCTTGCCAAGGTGAATGCGGACTCTCAGCTCATCGCGCTCCCGCTCGAGGTCGCTCAGCACGTCCTGGAACTTGGCTTTCCAATCCATGGTCGTCTCCCCGGAGAAAATGGGCTGGTTGTTCGATGGCAGCATGAGAAAGTAGCACGATGCCGCCCGGTCAGCACAAGGTTTCTTCATGCGTTCCGAGGCACCGGCGGCGGCCACCTCGCGGGTGACTTCCGGAGGGACCTGCGGGGCCGCAGACCAGTCGCCAGGGGCTGGCGGATTCGCTGTACCGTCGTAATCATACCGATATGAGTTCACCTCGCGCATTGCCCCCCATCATTCAGGGCGGCATGGGGATCGGAGTCTCCGGCTGGCGCCTGGCGCGGGCCGTCTCGCAGTGCGGCCAGCTTGGCGTGGTCTCGGGGACCGCCCTCGACTCCGTCCTCATCCGGCGGCTTCAGGAGGGGGACCCCGGGGGCCATCTGCGGCGCGCGATGGAGAAGTTTCCGATCCCTGGAGTCGCCGCCGACGTCCTCCGCCGCTACTTCCTGCCGGAGGGGCTGCCGCCCGGCACACCGTACAAGCTGCTGCCGATGTACCGCGACGGGGTGAGTGTCTACCGCGAGCAGGTCACCATGCTGGCCAACTTCGTCGAGGTCTTCCTGGCTCGCGAAGGTCACGATGGACCGGTGGGGATCAACCTCCTGACCAAGATCCAGCTGCCGACACTGGCCTCGCTGTACGGCGCGATGCTGGCCGGTGTGGAGTATGTGCTCATGGGCGCCGGCATTCCCCGGGAAATCCCCGCGGTGCTGGACGGCTTCGCCGAGCACAGGCCGGCGGCGATCAGGTTCGAGGTCGAAGGACTGCCCGCCGGCGTCACCAAGCAGATCCGGC
>JAOUIC010000501.1 GCA_029884275.1 Gemmatimonadota bacterium
GCCGCGATGTTCCACGCCACCCGGTCGATGGCGTCCCATTCGGGATGGCGGCTGCTGATCCGGGCGAAGGTCGAGGGCATGAGCTGCATGACGCCCCTCGCCCCGGCCCAGCTGGTGGCGGCCGAATCGAGGTTGCTCTCGGTCATCCCCTGGGCCTTGAACAGCCGCCAATCGAAGCCAACCCCGAAGTAGCGCTTGCTGTACTTGCGAAAGGTGTCGTCGTAGCGTTCGGTGTGGCGCTGCCCGGCGAGGGGCCGCGGGAGCAGGCAGCAGAACGCCAGCATCGCGGCGAGCAGACCTCTCAATTCAGCGCTCCGCCAATCACGATCGCGATCGCCAGGAAGATGGCCGCGATGAAGATCGCGACCGCGGTGTTTCCCTTCCGGAGCTCGTCGGCGAAATTCACCTCCGGGGTCAGTCGGTCGATGACCCGGTAGGCCACGAACATGAGGACCACGCCCAGCGTGGCATAGAGAAAGTTGATTCCGATGATGCTCCACTCCATGTGCCCCCCTGGGGTCGGTGACGCGGCTCGAGTCAGTCGCCCTCGCCAACCGGCAGAATGCGTCCTGCGGCTCGTCCGGGCAATGGTCATGCTGCTGCTGGTCGCCGCCCCGCTCGGGGCCCAGACCGGCGCGGACGGAGACGCGGCCTGGCGGCCGATTACCGCCGACGGCATCCTCCGGGCCTCGGCGCTGGTGGACTCGGTCTACATCGACCGCCAACTGCCCCAAGCGCGGGTGGATGGTGGCGACTTCGCGGCCTACCTGCTGGCGCGCCTGGGCGCGGGGGCGCTCCCAGCGGACTTCGGTTACCGGGTATCGATGGACACCACCCGGGTTCGGATTGGGGGGCGGGTGACAGACCTCCCGGCCATGGCCAAACAATCCCTGTCGCAGCTGGTGCTGTGGCTTCCCCCCAATACCTGGCTCGAGGCCGACGTCCGCCTCCTGCCAGCCGGAAAGCAAGGAGTTCGCTTCCACCTGGAGGGGGCCTCGGTCCAGGGGATCCCAATCCCTGAGACTGTCCTGAGCCCCCTGCTTGAAGGGGTAGGGAAGCAGTATCCGGCGCTGACCGCGAGTGGCCGCGACCTCTACATCCAGGTTCCCGCCGGGGCACGAATGCAGCTGGAAGCGGGAGCCGTCCGCCTCACCGCTCCCTGACGCCGGGTTGCGCAGCGCCTGACCGGAAGGCAAACTTGCCCTACTGGTCCCCCGTGGTCCAACAGTCATCCTGAGGCATTCCCATGTTTCTCCTGCTCACTGCCCTGCTCGCCGCCCAGCCCGCGCCGAGCCCCATGCTCTCGGACTCGGGCCGCACCATCAGCGGCGTCACCCTCCCAGGCACCATCGAGGCTGGTGCCCAGACGCTCTCGCTGAACGGCGCGGCTTTGCGCAAGAAGTCCCTATTCAAGGTCTACGTCGCCGCCCTGTACGTCGCCCAGACCAGCGAGAAGGCCGCCGACATCCTGGCCGCCGATGCCCCGCGCCGGATGGAGATGCATTTCGTGCGCGGCGTCGACAAGAAGAAGATCTGCGAGGCCTGGGACGAGGGTCTGGCCAACAACACTCCGGACGCTTCCGCCGCGCTGAAGGAACAGTTCGTCGAGTTGTGCGGCTACATGGCCGACATCAAGGACGGCCAGGCGTTCACGTTCACTTACATCCCCGGCACCGGCACCGCAATCGAGGTAGCCGGCCAGGCGAAAGGCACCATCGCCGGGAAGGAATTCGCCGACGCCATGCTTCGGACCTGGATTGGCCCCAAGCCCGGCCCCGGTGAAGGCTTCAAGAAGGACCTGCTCGGCGCGAAGTGAGCGTCGACCACGACGCGGAGGTCATGCAGGCGGCCCGGGCGCGGCGTCGCGTCGCGCTTGGGCTGACCTTCGTCCTGATGGTCATCTACTTCGGTTTCCTCGGTCTCATCGCCTGGAACAAATCCCTCCTAGGCACCCAGCTCACCCCCGGCCTGAGCCTCGGCCTGCTGCTTGGCGCGGGCGTCATCCTGGCCTGCTGGATTCTGACCTGGCTCTACGTGCGATGGGCCAACACGCACTACGACCCCCTTCTCTCCCGGCTCCGGAGTGACGAGGGCAGCAGGTGACCGACGCCGGCACCCTGGGCAGTCCCAGCCTGGTCGCCAAGCTCTTCTTCGCCGCCTTCCTCGCCATCACGCTCGCCATCACCTGGTGGGCGGCCCGCCGGACTCGCACCCCCGACCAGTTCTACGCCGCGGGCCGCTCGATCACCGCGCTGCAGAACGGGTTCGCGCTGGCCGGCGATTACA
>JAOUIC010000503.1 GCA_029884275.1 Gemmatimonadota bacterium
CCAGCATCTACTTCATCGATCACCTGCCAGTGCATGTCGAAGCCCTCGACGTCGTCGTCATTGTGGTGGCGAGCCTGCTGCTGACGCTCGCCGCGACGGTGCCGCCCTCACGCTCCGCCTCCCGGCTGATGCCGGTAGACGCGATCCGGTTCGAATGAGTGCCGTGCTCTCCGCGCGCAGCCTGCGCAAGACCTACCTCGGCGGTGACGGCCAGCCGCTGGAGATTCTCACCGGAGTCGACCTGGACGTGGCGCCCGGGGAGTTCGTCGCCATCGTCGGCGCCAGCGGGGCCGGCAAGAGCACGCTGCTGCACCTCCTCGGCGCGCTCGACCGCCCCACGGCCGGAACGATCATGCTCGACGGCCAGGACCTGGCGACCCTGACGCGGACCGAGCTGGGGGAGATCCGCAACCGGTCGATCGGGTTCGTGTTCCAGTTCCATCACCTGCTGCGTGACTTCGACGCCGTCGAGAACGTGGCCCTCCCGATGCGAATCGCCGGGGTTCCACCGCGCGAAGCCCGCAGTCGGGCCGAGCAGCTGCTCACGCAGGTCGGCCTGGGGACCAGGTTCACCCACCGCCCTCCCCAGCTGTCGGGGGGCGAGCAGCAGCGGGTCGCCGTGGCCAGAGCCCTGGCCAACGATCCGCGGGTGGTGCTGGCGGACGAGCCCTCGGGCAATCTCGACGCGGCGCATGCCGGCGGGCTGCACGACATCCTGGCCTCACTGGCGCGGGACTTCGAGACCGCGCTGGTCGTGGTGACCCATAACCGGCAGCTGGCCGCCCGGGCGGACCGGCTGCTCAGCGTCGAGGGTGGCCGGCTGGTGCCGCTGGACCGGGTGGAGGTCGAGACCTGATGCGCTGCCAACAATGCCATGAGCGCGAGGCGGTGGTCTTCCTCACGCAGATCGCCGAGGACCAGGAGATTCACCTCCAGCTGTGCGAGCGATGCGCGGCGGAGAAGGGTGTCGAGCACGCCGCGAGCCTCGACAAGACCCCCGTGGGCACTTTCCTGGCTCTCATGGGCAAGAGCATGGATCCAGCCGCACCCCTCGGGATGGCGCCTCCCGGGGCGTGCCCGACCTGTGGCGCGACCATGAACGACTTCCGGGAATCGGGCAGGCTGGGATGCGGGGACTGCTACCGCGCCTTCGAGGCACCGCTGCGCGACCTGCTGCGTCGTCTGCATGGCTCGAGCCGCCACATCGGGAAGCGGTACCACTCCCCGGGGGAGGATCCCGCGGCCTCCGAGGCCGACCGGGAGGCAATCCGGATCCGGGACCAGCTGGAGCGCGCCGTTCGGGCCGAGAATTTCGAGCTGGCGGCGGAGCTCCGCGACCGGCTCAGGCAACTGGCACCCGAATCATGATCGACCTGAACCTGCTCCCCGACGGGGGCATGCCGTGGCTGGACGCCAGCGGACCGAACAGCCAGATGGTGCTGTCGACCCGCATCCGGCTGGCGCGCAACCTGGCCAACCGCCCGTTCGCCATCCGGGCCACCGGGGCCGACCGCGAGCGCGTGCTCTCGGAGGTGGTCGCGGTGTCCCGGGAGTGCCCATCGCTCGAGGCCGCCCAGCTGATTCGCCTCGACCGGATCGGACCGGGCGACCGGCGGCTGCTGCACGAGCGCCACCTGGTGAGCCGTGAACTTGCCTGCCTCGAGGGGGAGGCCCAGGTTCGGCCGGCGAGCGCGGTCCTGCTCCGCGACCGGATTGGGCTGATGCTCAACGAGGAGGATCACCTCCGGCTGCAGGGAATCCGCTCGGGTTTCGATCTGCAGGCGGCCTATCAGGATGTCGAGCGGATGGACAGCGAATTGGGGCAGCGTCTTGCCTTCGCATTTCATTCTGAGTTTGGTTACCTTACCTCCTGTCCCACCAATGCCGGCACCGGCATGCGGGCCTCGGTGCTTATCCACTTGCCGGGCTTGGTGTTGACCAAGGAGATCTCGAAAGTTCTTCAAGGGCTGGCGCAGGTCGGGCTGACCTTCCGGGGATTGTACGGCGAGGGGAGCGAAGTCGTCGGGAATTTCTTCCAGCTCTCCAACCAGACGACCCTGGGAAAATCCGAGCAGGAGCTGCTGGACCACCTCGGGCGCATGGTGCGCCAGGTCATCGAGTACGAGGAGCAGGCCCGGCATGTGCTCAGGCGTGACGTCCCGATCATCATCGAGGACAAGGTGTGGCGGGCGTACGGGCTGCTCCGCCACGCGCGATCGCTCTCCTTCGAAGAAGCGATGAATCTCCTCTCGGGAGTGCGGCTGGGGGTCGGGTTGGGGCTGG